>JAUVQC010000029.1 GCA_030598305.1 Actinomycetes bacterium | reverse complement strand
TGGAACAGTCGGTACGCCAACGTCGCAAGGGTGGCATCGGGGCCGGGAATCCCAGCAGCGATGAGCATCGCAGTGAGCCCGACTTCGACGAACCCCAATCCACCGGGCGTCAGAGGAATCATGCCGAGCACAGCGGCACCAGCGAACGCCACCAGCACAAGGCTTGGTCGGGGCTGAGCACCAACAGCGATCAGAGCAGTCATCAACACCATGTAGTCGAGCGTCCAATTCAGTACCGCGGCAACCAAGGCCTTTCGCCATCGTGCCCCCAGCGCCTCGACCACCTCGTTGCGTCGTTCGAGGAAGTGCTGTGCTGTCGGATGCCAATCCTTCTGCAGCTTGTCAGCAAGCCAGCAGACGACACGCTCAACGATCCCTCCGATCAGGAGCAGTGGCTTGTCGTATTTCACGACGATGAATACTGCTGTGAACATGAGTACGAACATCACGGTTCCGATGATCCCTACCGGTAGCAATCCACCCGGTAGCGGTGCCGACAGGGCGGCCAGAAACAGGGCGATAGCTGGGAGGGAGAACAAAACGAGGTTCGAGATGAAGGACACGGCAGCCAGAGCCGCTGCGGCTTGGCCCGTTGGTACCCCTGATACTGAGAGCATCTTGAAGTAGCCGGCACCAGCTGCAACCGCGCCGCCGGGAACGACCTTCGCCATCGCGTTGGAAGCCAGCTGTGACGCTGCTGCCACGAAACGAGAGATACCGGGGACGGCGATGTGGGTGAGTTCCCAAGCAGCCATGAATGCGCCGGTCATGAACGCACCCATCAACACGAACCAGTACAGGTCGATACCCGAAAGGTCCTGCGATGCCGAAAGGAATTCGACGAGGCGCGGCCACAGAATATAGAGGACGAGCCCGGCACCGAGTAGGAAGACCGACCGAATCACGATCGTCTTCCATGTGGCCTTTCTCTTGGCCGATGGCTCTGTCTGTTCGAATGCTGAGATGGAGAATCCCCCGGTATCTCCCATCAAATCTAGCGGGATACCTACATCGATCCGTACGAGTCAGGTCGCGGCGCCGCGTTCCCGGTCGTCATTCGAATCACAAATCGCCCTGACCGAGTCGAGGTAAGGCCAGTAATCAACCTGGATCGTGTGTCTCGGCCGGTCCTGATATCGCTCGGAACGCTCAAACGCATCGGTGATGATCTCTGCGCGCATCTCCCCCGGACTCGGCAGGGCGTCGCCGCCCAACAGCTGTGCCACCCAGCGTGCTTGCTGCTCGGCGAGTGGGGGGAGCGCTCCGACGGGTTGGATCAGCCCGATGAAGAACAAGCCAGGAATGTCGACAGGCACGACCTGCTTGTACAGGTCCACCCGGTTCTCACCAGTGGAGACGACCGATGCATCCAGGAACGGGAACGAGATGCGGTAGCCCGTCGCGTAGATGATGACATCGGCGTGTGCGCGCTTGCCGTCGGTGAAGATGATCTCCCTGCCATCGAATCGCGATACTCCACGTCGGACATCGATCTGCCCATCCTTGACGAGTGCAAGAAGTTCGCCCGACACCGTTGGATGCTGACTCAGGATCGGCGTGTCCGGTGTCGGGAACCCGTATGACTCCTGGGATCCGCGAGCGGCGTACAGAAGCGTCCGGTATGCCCCTCGTTGCACGCTGATCGGAAGCTGGGAGGACAACCGCGTCGAGAAGCTGTCAAGCGGCCGGCCAAATACATAGCGCGGCAGCACGTGGGCTCCGGAACGTGTCGAGATCGTCACCTTGTTGGCATGCCACGACAACTCACTCGCTATGTCAGCACCCGTATTACCGACCCCTACGACGACAACGTTCTTGCCGATGAAGCGCTCAGGCGTGCGATACGTCTGGGCGTGTCTCGTCTCGCCAGCGAAGCTCGTATCAAACTCGGGCAGGTTCGGGTCCCAGTGGTGGCCAGACGCCACGATGACCGCCCGATACCGTCTCGTCGATTCCTCGCCTGACTCGAGGTCGCGCACTGTGATGGACCACCCCCCATCTCTCGGCTCGACTGAAAGAACCTCGTGCCGGAATGTGATCTGATCCTTCAACCCGAAGGTGTCCGCGTACGTGGTCAGGTACTCGAAGACCTGTGTGTGATGGAGATAGACAGGCCACTTGCTTGGCATGTCCAGGTCCGCGTAGGCAAAACGTTCCTTGGATGTATCGATGTGCAGCGAGGCGTACGCTGGAGATCGGCCGTTGTCATTGTCGTATTGCCAGAGCCCTCCGATATCGGAACCGATCTCGTACGCATCGAACTCGATGCCGCGGTCCGTCAACTGCTTGAGGGCCGCCAACCCACTTACGCCAGCACCAATAACACACACGGGTAGTTCCACGAAATCCATGATGCCACGGTCCTGACTGTCAGGTGGGGAGGTTGAGGGGGGTGAGAAGGTCGATGGTGTTGTTCTGGACCTTGTTGACCAAAGTCGAGACCGCGTACTCGGACATGAACTCCTCGGGGTACACGCCCATGAGCGACCTGACAGCCTCTTTGTCGGTCAGGCCCGGGTCGAGCCATGCGTCCCAATTGTTCTCCGGCATGATGACAGGCATTCGATCGTGGAGCTTCTCGATGAGGCCGTTGGGGCTGCCCGTGAGGATGGTGCATGATCGGATCAGCTCGTCGGTCTCGGGGTCCTTCCAGATCGACCAGAGGCCCGCCGCGGGCAGAGGCTTGTGGTCGGCCCCAAAGATGTAGTGCGGGAGCTTGCCCTTGTCCCCACGACGCTCCCATTCGTAGAAACCGTCGACCGGAATGATGCATCGACGCTTCGTGAAGGAGCTGCGGAACATCGGTTTGTCGGCAGCCGTCTCGGACCGCGCATTGAAGGTCTTGGCGCCGATCTTCTTCTCCTTGGCCCACGACGGGATGAGTCCCCAACGAAATGATGTCAGCGTCCGATCACCCTCGTGCTCGACCACTGCGTACACCTGTGAGGTTGGCGCCACGTTGTAGCTCTCGCGCAGGGTCTCGGTACGGATGAACTCCGCACCGAAGTGCTCCGCATAGAACTCAGGCTTCTCGACCTGGACGAATCTTCCGCACATAAGGGGACGGTAGACCTTCCACAGACGTCCGACAACCTTGGCCGGCTAGGTACTAGTCGGAGGACTGGAGGCCATCGAGATAGGCCAGTGCTGCGGCGTTGTCCGTGAGGATCGGCATCTCGGGGAGCGTGTTGATGATCGTCCCTCCATATCTGCGGGTTCGGAGGCGGCTGTCGCACAGGACGATCAGACCCTCATCGGTGTGTGTCCTTATGAGCCGACCCGCACCCTGAGCGGTCAGGTTCGCGGCTCGGGGGAGGTCCACGGTCATGAACGGGTGCGAACCGGTTTCCGCGGCGGCCTTTCTCCTGGCCTGCCACAGCGGGTCGTCGGGTCGGGGGAACGGGATGCGGTCGATGATCACGATCCTGCAGGCATCGCCAGTGATGTCGACGCCTTCCCAGAACCCCATTGTCGCAACCAACACCGACGTCGGATCCGTTCGGAAGGTCTCGAGGAGTTTCGCGCGGGGCATTCCGCCTTGGACAAGGATCTGATGGCCATCACCTTTCGAGGACCGTTGATACGTTGAGATGGTGTCGGCGATGCGCTCAACCGCAGCGTTGGAGGTGCAAAGCACCAGTGCCCTGCCTCCAACTCGGTCCACGAGATCGTTGGTGAGCTCCGCCACGGCCGTGCCCCACTTCTCGTCGCTCGGGTCGGGGAGCTGTGGCAGATACAGAGCAGCCTGATTCGCGTAGTCAAACGGTGAGCCGACACGCAGCGACATGTAGCGCAGGGAGTCGGGCTGCTCTTCGTCCTCATGAGGATCGGACATGTCGGCCACCTCGGCGCCGTATCCGAGTGTCCTGGCCATCGCCGAGAACGAACCGTCGACGGTGAGCGTTGCCGACGTGCAGATCGTCGCAACGGTGGCTGCTCGCTCGCTGAAGGATCCGGCGACAGAGATGGGACTCGTACGCAGAACCGGCCCCGGATCGATCCAGCACACGTGGCCCGCGCTGGATCCGTCGTCACGCATGAGCACTGCAAGATCGCCGACAAGATGGCCCGCAAGGTTGAGCACCCGTTCCTTGTGTCCAACAACGGTCTGCTCGAACCTGCCTCCGGACTGTCTGGTGATCTCGGCGATCGCATCGCTTACCGCCTTCACACCGTCGGCAAGGTTCTTCGCGGCGAGGTGCCCGGCACCCGCCGTCGGAAGCTCGACCTCTCCGATGCTGGTTGCCATCCAGCGTTCGAACTCCTTGGCGTGCTTCCACAGATCCGATGTGAGCTTCTCACGACGGACCGGCTTCATGTCGAGACGCTTGAGGAGTGCATTCGCCTGGGAGATGTACATCGCGACACGTCTCGGGGTGAGTGTGATCCCGACACTTGAGCAGAGGGCATCTTCGAGCCTGTGTGCCTCATCGAAGATCACGGCGTCGTGGTGCCCGAGAACCGAACCCTCCGACGCGATGTCGGCTCCGTAGAGATGGTGGTTGCAAACGACTATCGACGCTTCCCTGGCGTCTTCGAGCGCATCCATGGCTGGACAGTCATCCTTGTAGCTGCATCGAGCGGCCGGACACTCGATTCCGGACGTCGAGATCGTGCTCCACTGTTGGTTCGTTACGTCAACTGGTGCGTGGTCCCGCTGACCATCCCCGCCATCTCGCCACCATGTGATCAGGGCGCCGACCGGATCGCCCTCAGTCGTGGCAGTGCTACTGCCGAGCGCGAGTTGCGCGTTGTGCTCGGCTGCCTTTGCGGGGCACACATAGGAGGCCCGCCCCTTGATGATCGCTGTTTCGGGGTCGTGGCCGGCAGCTCTCGTGACATCGAGGATTCGGGGGAGGTCATCCGCGATCTGGTCCTGAAGCGTCTTGGTTGAGGTGGCGATCACCACACGCTTGCCAGAGGTGATGGCGGGAATGAGGTAGCCGAACGACTTCCCGATTCCTGTCCCTGCTTCACAGATCAGGTGGTGCCCGTCCGAAATGGCCTGGGCCACCCACGCTGCCATGTCCTCCTGACCTGGTCGATGCTGCCCGCCGGTCGCGTCGACGACCTTGTCGAGAACAGCTATGGCCACAACCGGCGCGGGAGGTGGATCTTGGGATTGATTCGGCACGCGGCCCTTCAACGTTGCACGGGTACCACCGAAGTTAGTAGGTCGGATCGTGGGCGGTGATCGGCAACCGTCCGGGTTCGTTGTCAAGGCAAGTACCGTTCGTGCCGATGATGAGCGAGATGACCCCAGCGATCACATTCTCCTCGGTGCGAAAGACCTTTGGTGATGTCGTCGCGCTCAACGAGGTCGACTTTGCAGCACCAGCGGGGGCAGTCACGGTACTCCTCGGTCCGAACGGCGCCGGGAAGACCACGACGGTGCGACTCACCACGGGTGCCATGATCTCCGACTTCGGAGCCATACGAGTGCTCGGCCTCGACCCACTCACAAACGGTGACGAGGTCAGGGCGCGTGTTGGCGTGGTCCCACCGAAACCGGCGTTCTATGACCAACTCTCCGGACGCGAGAATCTCGCCTTTGCCGCAACCATTTTCGAGGCGGACGAGTCGGAGGCCTTCGCCGCTGCCGAGAGGTTCGCGATCGATGACGCCCTCGACAAGGACGTCGGCGGCTATTCGACAGGAATGCGAACCCGCCTTGCGTTGGCACGTGCTGTATTGCACGATCCAGAGGTCCTCATGCTCGATGAGCCGACCGCCGGACTCGACCCCGAATCCGCACGATCGGTCCTCGACCTCATCGCCGAGATGGCCGGCCGTGGACGAACCATTGTCATGTGCACGCACCTCCTTCATGAGGCCGAAGGCATTGCCGACCACCTCGTCCTCCTTGAGAACGGTGAGGTCCGCACATCCGGCAACCCGCGGGCGCTCACAGCTCGATACATGCCCGATCCGATCGTGATCATCGATGCAGAGGACCGCGACTCGATGACGTTCCTCCCGCAACTCGATGGTGTGCTCTCTGTCCGAGACGAAGGAGCGCTGCATATCACCCTCGATTCTGAGGATCGCATCCCTGATCTTGTCATCGAGCTTGTGAAGAGAGGCGTACGGCCGACTCGAGTCGAGCCACTCAGTCCGACGCTCGAAGATTTGTATTTCGAGATGCAGCGAGCACATAGGGAGACACGATGAGGTGGTCAATGATCAAGGCGGTAATCAGGATCGACCTGTATCGCCTGTTCAAGACAAAGGACTACTGGATACCCCTTGTGATCCTCGGAGGACTGTTCTTCGTGATCATGCCTGCGATCCTTCTCGGATCGCTCGGGGTCGTGCAGAGGTCCCCGATCATGGGCCAGATCGGCGACATCATCGGAACGCTTCCCGAGTCGGTGCAGCAAAATATCCGCGGTGACAACCCCGCAACCCGCGCATCGTACGCATTTGCCGTGTATCTTCTCGCCCCGATCGCGATCGTTGTGCCATTGACGATCTCATCAGCCGTCGGCGCCAACTCGATCGTCGGTGAGAGAGAGCGTGGCACCGGTGAGTACCTCGCACACAGCCCGCTCACCGTCAAAGAGATCTATGTCGCCAAACTGCTGGCAAGCCTCATTCCGGGATATCTCGCTGGCATCGTCGGCTTTGCGCTCTACTCACTGGTGGTCAACGTCATCGTCGGCCCCCAGGTGGGCGGGTGGTTCTTCCCAACAGTCGGTTGGATGCTGCTCGTGTTGTGGGTTATCCCACCGTTCATTGCCATCGCTCTCTCCCTGATCCTGCGGCTCTCTGCAAGGGTGCGATCGGCAGCTTCGGCCCACCAGGCCTCAAGCCTCGTAACTCTCCCGGTGATTCTGGCAAGCTATGGCGTTGCGTCAGGCCTGCTCTATTCGCCCGTCATCACTGCCTCGGCTGCTGGTTTGATCGCATGGATCATCGCTGCACTACTCCTTGCATCGGGGTCGAAGTCGATCAAGCGTGAGCGTCTGCTTGGTGTGTCCTCAGAGGCGTAGTCGCTGCCAGTCGACTTAGGCCAGCTCGCGCTCCATCATCAAGGTTGAGTGGTAGCGGCCATCCTTGAATCCTGCTTCCTCGAGTACACCGATCTCGCGGAAGCCCAACTTGAGGTGCAGGGCGATCGACGCTTCGTTCGGAAGAGCGATGATCGCGTAGGCCCTGTGGAAGCCGGTATCGGAAAGCAGTTCCATCAACTTCGAATACAGGCCCGTGCCGATGCCCCTGCCGAACTCAGCTTCTGCGAGGATGATCGTCGTCTCGACAGACGAGCGGTACGCGGCCTTGGGTCGATACGGCCCGGACCACGAGACGCCGATGACGGTGTCTCCATCGCATGCAACGATGATCGGATACCCGCCGGAAACACGCTCCTCGAACCATCCAAGACGCTTCTCGTCCGTCCAGGCCTCGGTGTCGAATGACACGTGGGAATCGACGATGTACTCGTTGTAGAGCGCGTTCATCTGCGGAACGTCCGCCTCGGTGGCCATGCGGAGTTCGATGTCCCTCATGCTGTGGTTGATGCCTTGTTCTTGCGTTTCGCCTTTCGGCCCGGGCTCGAAACCGTCTCCCACTTGAAGAAGCGGATGCCAAAGACGAGGGCGAGAACACCCCACAGCGCCATGTATGCCAGATGGTCCCACTGCCACGGCGAGCCGACATGGGTAGGGTTGAATGCATCGGTGAACGGGACAACGAAGTGCTTGAGGGGGAAGAAGTTCGCAACCGCATCGAGCCACTCCGGTGCCTGATCCGAAGGAACGAGAAACACGCCACTCACGAATGCAAGGGGAAGCAACGTTGCATTGGTCACCGCTGTTGCTGCCTCGCCACTGTTCACCAATCCGGCGACCAGTAACCCAAGCGAGGCGAAGCATCCCACGCCGATGAAGAACGTGACGATGGCAGCAGGGAGTGTTTCTCCATATATCTGGAGGTTGTAGAACAAGGCCCCGACCGTCATCATCACGACAACTGCTATCACGGCGACGAGCGTCGCGCTCATGATCTTTCCACCGTGGTAGAGACTTGCAGGAAGCGGTACACCACGAACCCGCTTCAGGATGCCCTCGTCGCGTTGATACGCGGTCACCGATGCAATGTTCGTGTATGTGGCCGATACGGCGGCGAACACCGCCATTGCCGGTCCGAAGTACTGCGCAAGGCTGACGCCGAGTTCGGGGATGTATTCGTTTCCGAAGATCAGCGAGAACACCATGAAGATGAAGAGTGGAAAGACGAGCGTGAAGAACGCTGCCACGGGAGAACGGAAGAAGATCTTGTTCTGATAGATCGTTTGATCCGACAGCAGCCTCAGATTCGATGGCCGGTCACTCATCGTCTTCCTCCGCCGTCAGCTGGAGGTACACGTCCTCGAGGCTCGGTCTCGCGACGGTGAGGTCCGACAGCTCGATCCCACGCTCGAGTGCCCATCCGGTCACGGCGTGTACCGTGCGGGTGGGCGTCGTGCTTTCCAACGTCACACGCCCGTTCTCGCCCACCACGATTCCTTCGCCGGGGAGACCATCGAGCGTGGCACCATCGGGGTGAAAGGAGATAACGGATGCCGCGTCCCGCCGCCCGCCAAGTGATTCGGGTGTCCCCTCCGCGACGATCCTTCCCTTCGCGATAACTGCCACGCGGTCGGCAAGTACCTGGGCCTCATCCATGTAGTGCGTTGTCAGAAGCACTGTCTTGCCAAGTGAGGTGAGGTTCTGGACAATGGTCCATGCCTGACGTCTCGCCGATGGATCGAACCCTGTCGTTGGTTCGTCCATGAAGATCAGCTCTGGATCACCAACGATCCCCAGAGCGAGTTCGAGGCGGCGTCTCTGGCCGCCTGACAGCGTCTTGATGCGAACGTCTCGTTTTTCGTCGAGGCCCACAATCTCGATCAGCTCTGCGGTGGGCCGCTGGTTCGGGTACATGCGCCCATACACATCGATCGCCTCTGCAACAGTCAATGAGTTCTCGATGGCAGTCTCCTGGAGCACGATCCCGATTCGTTCGCGATACGATCGATCCCGATTCGATGGGTTGTATCCGAGTACCGATACGGATCCGGATGTCGCCTTCCGGTGACCCTCGAGTATCTCAACGGTGGTCGACTTCCCCGCACCGTTCGGTCCAAGCAACGCAAAGACCTCCCCAGCATCGATGGAGAGATCCACACCGTTAACCGCCATGACGTCGTCGTAATGCTTGACGAGGTTGAGGACTTCGATGACGGCCATTGCCAGAACTGTAATTGCCGGACGGATGTCAGACAGCGAAACACACTCGAAACGAACCCGTACGGACTCCGTAACGACGGGGTAACGGACGTGTAATCGACGTGACGTACGTTCTTGACATCGATTGAAGGGAAGCTATGAAACGAAGAATCCTCCTCCTCATCGGAGTTACCGGATCGCTGATCGTTGGTCCGCTGGCAACAGCGGCACTCGCACAGGAGATCTCGGTCGGCGAAGTAGCCGCTGCCGTCGACAGTGTCTGGCTCGTCGTTGCGGGGATGCTCGTCATGTTCATGCAGGCGGGTTTCGCTCTCGTGGAGGCAGGATTCACGCGAGCAAAGAATGCAGGCAACATCATCATGAAGAACGTGATGGACTTCTCGCTCGGGAGCATCACGTACTGGGCATTCGGGTTTGCCCTCGCCTACGGCGGTTCCAGCCTCGGCGGATTCTTTGCTTACGGCGATGTATTCTTCTTCGATGACCCATCACGGGCTGGTGAATGGTTCTTCCAGGTCGTGTTCGCTGCCACGGCTGCAACGATCATCTCGGGCGCCGTTGCTGGACGTGTCAAGTTCACCTCGTACCTGATTTACACGCCATTCATAACAGGACTCATCTACCCGGTCGTGACGCACTGGGTCTGGGGTGGAGGCTGGTTGTCCGAGATCGGTTTCTTCGACTTCGCCGGATCTGGTGTCGTGCACATGCTGGGCGGAG
>JAUVQC010000072.1 GCA_030598305.1 Actinomycetes bacterium | reverse complement strand
GCCCTCGAAATGGCAGTGGAGACACCGGCTATCAATGCTGACCATGTCTCTGGTACGAACTTCCTGGAGCTGCTCCCGGACACGCCCGAGAAGTATCTGGGCCGGTTCGATCCGGAAGATCCCGTGGAATCCTCCGCGGCCCACCTCAAGAACCATCTCATGGTGCGCTCCAATTACGAGGCTCTCGTCAGTGGCGACGGCGCGTGTGCCGGTTGTGGAGAAAAGAGCGTGCTACGCGCGGTGGCATCACTCACCGAGGCATACATGCGTCCCTTGTATCACGCAAAGGCTGATCGTCTTGACCAGAAGGCCCTCGATATGGAGGAGCATGGCCTCAAGATGCTCGGCGAGGTCATGGCTCTCGACGAGGCAGGCTACGAAAGACTCCGCATGCTGGTTGCCCACACACTGCTGGGCCTTGGCGGAGAAACAATCGAGGACACAGAGGCACGTATCGATGCGTACGGATACGTGACGGATCAGGACATCGTCGACGCACTTGTCGTGACGATGCGCCAGGACGCGTTCAACCACAGGGACCTCCAGGCACTTGACGGGACGACGCCGAACGGTATGTCTGTGATGGCGATGGGAGCACACACCGGCTGTAACACTGTGTATGGCTCGACGCCGCCGAACAACCCTCATCCGTACCCGTGGATGAATTCGCTGTTCCAGGACGGTGCGACGATCACGTGGTTGCTGGGAGAGAGCTTCATCCAGGACCATGCGGCACGCTCGGTGATCCCTGAGCGTCTCGCTGATACGCTGATGCTTGGTGTAGGTGTCAGCGATGAGGGCTACTTCGAGATGACCCACCTCACCGACGCCCAGATGACTCCCCGTGAGATCAGGGAACTCCCCAAGGCGTGGGCCATCGGCGGAGATGGCGGCATGGGCGACATCGGCTATCAGAATGTGTCGAAGGTCATCCTCCAGAACCGTCCGAATGTGAAGCTGCTGATGCTCGATACACAGGTGTACTCGAACACCGGTGGTCAGAACTCGGATTCGACTCCGATGCCCGGTGGTGGGGACATGAACCAGTTCGGCGCTGCGTCCGAGGGCAAGTTCACGGAGAAGAAGGGTGTCGCGGAGACATTCATCTCCGGCCACGGTTCGCCGTTCGTCGCCCAGGTATCACTTGCGAATGCAGCCCAGTTCTACAAGGCGATCGTCAACGCCCTTGACTATCGGGGTACGTCGTTCATCCAGAGCTACACATCCTGTCAGCCCGAGCACGGCATCGCAGACGATGTCTCGACGCTCCAGGCCGGTCTCGTGCGTGACGCCAGGTCAATACCCCAGTTCGTATTCGACCCGTCCAGGGGAGAGACGTACGAGGAAGCTCTCGACATCTCGGGTAACTCGAATCGTGACCGGGATTGGACCCAGATCACATCGAAGTTGACCGATAGGACGTACGCATACACGGTGGCACACTTTGCAACAACCGAGGCGCGTTTCCGCCGCCATGTGAAGCCGGCAAAGGACACGTCCGCAATGGTGCATCTCGATGACATGTTGCTTCTCATCACCCAGGACGATGTAGTCAAGCGCAAGGTGCTTGACCCGACGCATCGGTCCTACGTGGAGGACTTCAACGTTTTCATCGAGATCGAGGATGGCGAAGGAAACGTCAATCCGATTGCTTGTTCACGACAGCTCGTGTTGTTCGCCGTCGAACGTCGCAAGGCGTGGCGCATGCTTCAGTCCAAGGCTGGGGTCCAGAACATCGATTACATCGCCCAGAAGCAGGCTCTGGCGTCCTTCGATGAGGACGAGGTCGCAATGGCTGACCGATTCATCCAGATCCGGAAGCGTTTCGACGAAGCGACCGACCTGGGGTGACGAACGAACGATGATCCCGACGATCTCGACGCGTGATGTGGCGTGGCTCACGAGAGACCAGATGGTCGAGGTTGACCGGGCGATGCTGGACGACTATCGGATCGACCTCGTCCGGATGATGGAGAACGCGGGCAGAGGTCTTGCGTTCCTGGCGCGGGAGCGATTCCTCGATGGCGATCCCTACGGGCGCCGGGTCAGTGTGTATGCAGGGACGGGCGGGAATGGGGGCGGCGCTCTCGTTGCTGCCCGCCGACTCCACAACGCCGGATCCGAAGTCGAAGTTGTGCTCACCAGGCAACCTGATGCGCTTGCACCAGTGCCGAAGGAGCAGCTCGACATCATTGCCCGCATGGGACTCAATGTCACGACGGCTGATGACATGGGAACCACAGAACCCCCTGATGTGATTCTCGACGGTGTGATCGGTTACAGCCTCAGCGGTCCTCCGCGAGGTGGCGCGGCGCGATTGATTCGGTACGCAAACGACCAGTCGGTTCCGATCCTGTCACTGGATGTGCCGTCGGGCATCGAAGCCACCAGCGGTATGGTCCATGAGCCTGCGATTCGAGCCACTGCAACCCTGACGCTCGCCCTCCCCAAGGAAGGCCTCCGCGCCGCGCACGTGCGTGAGTACGTCGGCGAGCTGTTTCTCGCCGACATCAGCGTGCCCCCTGATCTGTATCGAACGTACCTTGGCTTCGATACCGGTCCGACCTTCGCGATGGGCGACGTTCTACACATTGAATGGGCAGACCAGAGCTGAGATCAAGCCTCTGTCCATGAGCTACTTCCGAGCGACAACCTCACGATTCATGAGACGCAATGTACGGATGAGGTTCTTGGCTATCGGTACTGGGGGCGGGTAGTATCGAACGTATGTTCGATATCGATGCAGAGACTCCGACCTACCTCGAGGGCTTGAACGACGACCAACGGCAGGCTGTCACGCATGGTGACGGGCCTCTGCTGGTCATCGCGGGCGCTGGTTCAGGGAAGACGCGAACCCTGGCGTCCCGTGTTGCCCACCTCATCGAGAGAGGTATTCCGGCTGACCGCATACTCCTCCTCACGTTCACGCGGAGGGCTTCGGCTGAAATGATCAAGCGTGCGGATGCATCTATCGGTGACCGATCCACCGGCCGTGTGTGGGGAGGTACCTTCCACTCGGTCTCAAACCGTCTGCTCCGGACCTACGGCCGGGCGGTGGGACTCGAGGAGAACTTTACCGTGATGGACCGCACGGACAGCGAGTCTCTCTTTGGGATCCTGCGCACAGAGCATGGATTCGGCAGAACCAAGACCCGGTTCCCACGCAAGGAGACGATCGCGTCGATCTACTCGCGGGTGGTGAACGCCCAGACACCGTTGTCCGAGACGCTCCGGGAGCGTTTCCCCTGGTGTCAGGATCACGCCGAGGAGCTCAAGACGCTGTTCGTGGCGTACACCGCAAGAAAGCGCGCCCACAACACGATCGACTATGACGACCTCCTCCTTTACTGGCAGGCACTGCTCGCATCTGACGCTGGCGATACGGTTCGGCGTCTATTCGACCATGTCCTCGTTGACGAGTACCAGGACACGAACCTTGTGCAGGCGGACATCCTGAGGTCCTTGTGTGGAATTGATGGCAACTTGACCGTCGTGGGCGATGATGCCCAGTCCATCTACTCGTTCCGTGCTGCGCGGGTGGAGAACATCCTCGGGTTCCCTGATGAGTACGAAGACGCAACGGTTGTGAAGCTCGAGCAGAACTACCGGTCTACACCACAGATTCTCTTGTCGTCCAACGCCGTCATTGCGGCGTCGGACACAGCCTTTGACAAGCAGCTCTGGACCGAACGTCCGTCCGGGTCCACTCCGGACCTGGTCACCTGCTACGACGAGGCGGCGCAGGCCGACTGGGTGTGTGATCGGGTACTCGAACTCAGGGAGCAGGGAATCGACCTGCGCGATCAGGCTGTTCTCTTCCGCACCGGCCATCACTCCGGTGGTTTGGAGATCGAGCTCGCTCGACGCAATATCCCGTTCGTCAAATTCGGCGGTCTCAAGTTCCTCGAAGCCGCCCATGTGAAGGACCTGCTGTCGCTACTTCGGGTGCTTGACAATCCCAAGGATGAGCTGGCATGGAACCGGGTCCTGCTGATGCTTCCAGGTGTCGGGCCGGCAACAGCAGGCAAGATCCTCGCGCACACTCAAGAAGTGGGAGCAGCGGCGGGAACGGATGCTCTCGATGCCTTCCTCACGTATGACCTGCCGGTCACAAACGAGACCCGCGAAGTGCTCGGCCTACTGCGCGATGTGCTCACGGACTGTCGTGGAGATGAGCGGTCCCAGCCAGGGCCATCGATCCAGATCGATCGTCTCGTAGATTTCTGTCGCGTGGTGTTCGACCGCTACGACGATGCTGATGCACGGCTCGCCGACATCGAGCATCTAGCGGCGCTGGCCGCTGACTATCCGGATCGGTCGAGGTTCCTTACCGAGATCACTCTCGATCCACCGAACAGCACGACTGATTTCGCAGACACCCCCCATCTCGATGATGACTACCTCATTCTGTCAACGATCCACTCAGCGAAGGGCGGTGAGTGGAAGTCGGTAACGGTGATCCACGCAGCTGACGGCAACATCCCATCCGACATGGCACTGAGCGAACCCGGCGGACTCGAGGAGGAGCGCCGGCTGCTCTATGTCGCCCTCACTCGGGCGAGGGATCATCTTGCCGTCACCGTGCCCCAGCGGTACTACCACCACAGGTACTCGACGAACGGCAACCACTCGTACGCTCTCCCGAGCCGTTTCCTCGATCCCGCGCTGCAACTTTTCGTGGCGTCCGCAACAGGTGTACCCCAGGCCATCCAGGACGCCGAGTGGGCTGCCAACGGCGAGGACACTGTCGGAGACACACTCTCAAATCTCTGGGGATAGTCCCATCTGCCCGTCCACCCGTTCCGCGATCCAGACGGCACACTTCCTGAGGGTTCGTTTCGATGCTGGTTCCCATGGGGCGAGGGCAGGCCACACGTGGGGCATCTCCGTTTCGATGACGAGTTCGCATTCGACGCCGTCGCGCCTGGCGTTCTCCGAGAGCCTGAGAGAGTCAGCCAGTAGCATCTCCGCGCCGCCGCCGAACACGAGCATCGGCGGGAAACCGTCGAGAACTGCATGAATAGGCGATGCCTCCGGATCCGCATGTTGTTCCGGTCGTGCGTACCAATGGTTCGGCACCGACATCTCCTGAAGGGGAAGATAATCGGTGAGTGCGTTGGTCCTTATCGTGTATCCGCCGTGGTCGAGGTCGAGGTAGGGGGAGAAGAGTATGAGCCCTGCCGGTGGAGGGAGTCCCTCACGCAGTGCACGATGCACCATCGCGACGGCTAGTCCAGCCCCTGCCGAATCTCCTGACACGATGATCTCGTCTGCCGTGTTACAGCACGTCAGCAGGGCGCGGTACGCATCGACGGCGTCATCCACCGCGGCCGGATAGGGATGCGCCGGAGCCAGCCGATATGTTGGGGCTGTTGCTGCGGTTCCGGTGCGGGCGATAAGGCGGGCGATGTGTTCCCTGTGCGTGCCCGGGTTGCCGAAGATGTAGCCCCCGCCGTGGAAATAGAGGATCGTCGCCCGGTTGTGGTGGGCCCCGACGCGCTCGTAGTGGTCTCCGAGGTTATGACCGAGGAGCTGAGGTGTCACCCGCACTGCGCCCATGAGCTCGACCGGTATGGGCATCTTGAACCGCAGCCCGATCGTATTGATCCATGGGTCTTCTTTGTGGACCGCAGCCACGGCGATCACTCGACGTGCCGAAGCAACACCCCACTCCGTGCGCCATGACCACGTCGGCAGCGTTGGGCCGAGCAGCAGTCTTGAGAACGTTGCTTTCACGATGGCGATGTTGGCGGCGATCCAGATTCGTATGAGCAGGATGATCGAACTCATGGTTCCACGCTATCGGAGTACGGGAGTGTGGGAGCGATACATGGACATCGTGTTTACCCTTCGGGAGTTCTCGACGGGCCCATGCCAGGTTTGTCCGTCAATTCCAAGGAGTAATCCATGTTGCTGCGACTTGTGGTCGCGCTCGGAGGCATCACCTTCGTCGCTACCGGCATCAGCATCCTCTACACAGATTCCTGCAACTCGGTCACGTGGGGTTCCCGTTGGACCGAGCGCGCGGGCAACTTCACCGCGACGTGCCACGATGCGTTCGTTAACGGATCGATGGGTCAGGGAGCCGCAGGAATACTGGCGATGGCCGCCGGGATGCTGCTCATCCTGACGGTGTCCGTCCCGCTGCTTGCCAGTCGGGCGTCCCGACTCATCAGTCGCTAGTTCGCGAGCCGCTCAGCCAGGCCGTCGACATTGTCGACGGGTAGTTCGCAGACGAGGTTCTGGCAGACGTATGCGAACGTGTCGTCCCGGGCCGGTCTGTCCGCCAGGAGCGGGACAGATGAATCCGAACCGTCGCCGACAGCGATGACGACGTCGGGTCGGAAGCTCTCCCATACGAACCGTTCCATGACCTCAAGAGCTGTACCCGTTCCCACGATGGCGACTTCCTTGATTCCGACGAGCTGTGTCAGCCACACCGCCAGTCCATAGCCAGCAAACGATGGGTATTGGAGTGCGTCGCGTGCCAAAATCTGCATTGTCGCACCGATCTCGGTGATTGCACCGGTGTCACCAGTGAGAGCGGCGTGCAGCTGCAGCGCTTCCATGGCCAGTGCATTGTCAGATGGGGTCGGGTTGTCCTGGATCGCCTTGGGGCGTGTGATGAGCTCGTCTGACATTTCGGACGTGCTGAAGAAGCCGCCGGCCGGGT
>JAUVQC010000063.1 GCA_030598305.1 Actinomycetes bacterium | reverse complement strand
TTTGATCCCGCAGTCCACCGTATGGACTCGATTCACGTTCTGACGGCAGTTCCGGCCAAGAACACTGGCACGATCCTGGGTTGGCCGAGGGATACGTGGGTGGACACGCCATACGGTGAGATGCGCGTGAACGCCCTCACATCCAGTGGTAGGGGTCCCGATGCGATCTTCACACAGTTCACCGACACGTGGGAGATCCCGCTTGACGGTTACATCCTCACAGCATTCTCAGGATTCGAGAAGTTGATCTCTGCCTCCGTCGGCCGTCTCTTCATCGAACTCCCCATCGCCATCCCGACCCAGGAGTGGTGGCCCGGTTTTCGATCGGGACCCCAAACGCTCACTCCCACGAGAACGCTCGACTACTCGCGCACCCGCAAGCAGGTGCCCGGCGGTGACTTCGCCCGATCGAAGCATCAGGGCGTCGTCATGCTCGCCGTGCTCACGATGCTCCAACAGGGCTCCGTTGAGGATGTCCCCGTACTTCTCGGCGAACTCGTCAGATACACCGAGACGAACCTCTCACCGACCGACCTCATCCGGCTAGGTGTCGCAGCGTTCTACATGGATGTCGGGGAGATCACCAACAAGGTTCTGCCGGGTCATCTCGGCCGTGCGGGCAATGGTGCGTCCGTGGTGTTTCTCGAGCCCGAAGCCGATGACATCATTGCCGACGTCATCGAGGACGGGATCTTCCATGGAGCACCGTAGGCGCTCCATGGAAGATCCTTGGGAGTTGCACCGCAACTCCACGGACACCGAGACGTTTCGGTATAGCCTGAAGTGATGACTCCATCACTTTCGCGACGCGGTTTGGCATTGGTCGAGAACTCGCCAACGCCCGAGTACATAGAGACACATTTTGAGCGGTCGGCGGCCGCCAATCCGGACGATCCGGAGAGGTACGTCGGCCTGTGTATCGCGCAGAACCTGCTCATGTGGGATCTGCTCGAGCCACAGATCAACCGAATCCGCGATGTGGCACCGTCATCGGTCGCCTACGACGCAATGATCGGGTCCGAAGCCCTGCGCACGCAAATCTCTACCTTCGGATCCGAGCATGTGTGGGGCCGCACTGTTGACGCTGACCACGTTGTCACGCTGTCAGGCGCAGGGAGCATCCTTGAATCGTTGTTCTATGTGATTGCTGGGCCCGGTGAAGGCGTGCTGATACCAACGCCGAGCTATGCGGGCTTCTGGTTCGACCTCGAGACCCGCGATGACCTCAAGGTGATCCCGGTCCACACTCGATCGGTCGACGGGTTCCGACTCACTCCTGACCTGCTCGAAGAAGCGTTTGAGCAATCCGACGTCCCGATCGCTGCCCTGATGCTGACCAACCCGGACAATCCGACCGGCCGCATCATTCCGTCGGACGATCTCAGGCAGGCGGTCGAATGGGCGAGAGGCCACGGCATCCACATCGTTGTCAACGGCATCTACACGCTGTCGGTTCATTCAGATGCAAAGTTCGTCCCTGTCTCTTCGATCGTCGATGACCTCGGAGAGGACATTCACGAGGTATGGGGGTTCAGCAAGGACTTTGCAATGAGCGGACTCCGTGTTGGGGTCCTCACATCTCAGAGCCAGGACGTCCTTTCGGCTCTCGGCGAGATCGCGTACTGGTCCTGCGTATCGGGGGACACGCAGCATCTGCTCGTCAACATGCTCAGCGATGAAGAATGGCTGACCAACTACATCGAAACCATGCGTCACCGTCTCGGTGCGTCATACCGCTGCGCGACAAGCGCTCTTGAAGCTGCCGGGATCCCATACATGAGCGGCGACGCAGGACTCTTTATCCTCGCCGATCTCAGGCCGTTCATGGACGAGGTCAGCTGGGAGTCCGAGGACGGCCTCTGGCGCAGAATCCTCGAAGAAACCAACGTCAACCTGACCCCTGGATCCGCGTGCCACGTGGGCGAACCGGGGTTCATGCGGATCTGTTTTGCCACGGAGACACCCGAAATGGTCACATCGGCCATTGCGCGTGTCTCCTCATTGCTCAATGATCAGGGCTGAAGCAGAGCCGCCGGCTCGAACGTCGCCCGAGAAGTAGCCCGAACCTCGACGCGGCCAAGTCCTGGGATGGTGACGAGCCGAGACACGACCGTCGTGACCGTTCGCTTCGTCCATGATCGGTTCACAGGACACGTGCAACTGATGAGCGTTGTACCGTTGGCAGCGGCGAAACGAGCCGCCTCCCGGGCAGGAGAGCCTCGTGCGCCGAAAGGCCTGAAGGTCACCGGGGCTGCAGCAAGTGCTGCGGCGTCCGCTGCTCCTGCTGCCTGGACATAGCCCGCAATACCGGCACCCACCGAGCCAACTGCCACAGCGAGTATCAGCACCAGAACGAGAACACCGATCCCGAGCACGATCGAGCCCTCCTCATCGTTCAACCCGCATGGTGGAAGATGCCCGGAGTTCGACGGTGAAGCCGCCAAAGACCGGAGCCGCGACCGTGTGCGTGAGCGAGACCGTGACTGTCGTCTTCTCCCCGACAAGCGCTGGCCTGCGGACGGAGACTCGAGCTGCACGACCGGCATCACCGAGGGCAGAGTGCACCGCAGCAACGGATCGGCGGACATCAGGAGAAGTGGCGGCCTCACGTGCGCCCTCCCTTGCCGCATGAACCAGCTGTATCTCCGATCGTGCAACAACCGCGACCTCGACGATGCCGAGAAGCACGACGAGAACCAGCGGGAGAACAAGGGCGAATTCGACCACCGAGGATCCCCGGTCGCTGCTCACGCCCGGTTCGCAACAGAGACGACCTTCTGCATGACGCTGTTGAAGAACGATGGGAGCATGTCAGTCGTCGACGCCCACGAGATCAAGGCGAGGGCGACAATTGCCGCGGCAACCATCACGAGGGCGTACTCAGCTGTGGCTTGCCCGCCTTGGGAGGCGACGGCGAAGTGCCGCCTGTTGAAGGATCGAATCGCTACGAACATCTACTTCTCCTTGCATGTCGGCATCCGGCCGAAACGGAGGGAAGTGACGGTGGGAGTCAGATACTGAGCTTCGAGAGTCCCGACATCAGCGGCGGAACAACAGTCAACAGCACGAACCCGGGGAGGATCAGAAACGCGAGAGGGAACAGCATCTTCACCGGCAGCCTTGCCAGGAGCTCGCGCTCAACTGCCGCGGCAGCCCTCCTTCGATCGACCGCCGCTGCGTTGAGCTGACCGGCCAGCGGCATCCCCGACCCCTCCGATGACTTCGCTGAATTGAACATCGACCGGATGGTCGACGGCGTGATGTCGGGGTGCTGCCCTGCCGCGACGGAGCGCAGTGCCCTGGATATCTCATCACCGACGGGACCACCAATCTGGTCCGCAGTCATGCTGGCCGCGTTTCTGAAGGGAAGGCCTGCGGTCACACCGAGCCCAACGAGCTCAACAGCGAGGATTCCATCGGACGCCACATCCCTGGCATCTGCACGTACCCGTCGAATACGTCGGACCTGATGGAGACTGACGCCGCATCCCACAGCTGCCAGTCCGAGCAACGGATGGATGACGGTTGCAAGTGCAACGGCGCCGACCATCACCGCGATCCGCGGCGGAACGATCAGCAGCGCAACCGCCACGAACACCGCACCCGCCAGCGCCATCAGTTCGCACCCGATGCGACTTTGAACACGATGAACGTACCTGCGGCCTGAAGTACGAATCCAACCACCATCGGCACAACGATCACCGCACCACCCGGCTCAGGGACTCCCCTGATGCCGATGAGAGCAGCGGAGAGCACGATCGGAACGATGCCAACGACAATGGCCGAGAACCGGGCCTGGGCAAGAGAGACACGTCGTTGCCTCGCGAGTTCGGTCGCTTCATCTGCCCGGTCAGCCAGCACGACGAGGGCAGATGAGATCGTCGCACCGGTGTGTTCCGAGAACGAGCAGATGGCTCTGAATGCCTGACCATTGACGGGAAACACGTTCATCAGAGCCCCGCCTACATCAGCCATCGGCATTCCGAGGGTCGCCAGCCGGCGTGCAGATACCGGAACTGCGGCGATCGCGGGATCTGCGATCGTCGAGCGGATCGTGGAGCCCGCTGAGACTCGTCCTGCGATCTGGCGAAGCAGCACGCCTTCGCTCGTTGCAGCGATCGTCCGACCGATCCTGCTGCCAACCACCGAGACGGCTACCAGCGCAAGCACGGCGACGATGATGCCTGGAGTTGGAAGGACTGAGGCAGCAAGCGCACCTGCCACGACGAGGACGGGAACTCCAGCAAGGAGGGCCCCGGCACCAAGTGCTACGAGCAGCATCGGTACATTTCCTCGAAGCCGTCCGGTGTGAGGCGATGAATGGAGTCAATACGACGGGCGAACCCGTCGCGGATGACAAACACGACGAAGTCGACGGCAGAAGCGATCTGTCTCGCCAAGGCGCTCTCCGGTACCCGCTCAGGTGCCATTGCAGCGAGCATTGCAAGCCGGTCGAGAGCTTCAGATGGTCCATTCGCATGGATTGTCGACATGGATCCGGCATGTCCCGTACTCAGGGCCTGGATCATGTCGAGCGCCTCGGCACCACGGACCTCCCCAACGATGATGCGGTCCGGACGCAGCCGCAATGCGTGCCGCAGCAGCGACCTCATCGTCACCTCACCGGCACCTTCGACATTCGCGGGATGAGATTCAAGACGGATGACATGCCCGGACACCTTCAACTCGGCAGCGTCCTCCACCGTGACAATCCTGTCACCAGCTCCCACGGATGCGATCAAGGCATTGAGGACGGTTGTCTTCCCGGCACCGGTCGCCCCGGCAACGAGGATATTCATGCGGTCGTCGACGGCAGACCGCAAAACAACCGCGCCGGTGGCGCCCACGGATCCCTGCTGCTCAAGTGCGTCGAGGTCTGAGATCGCTGGCGAGAAGCGCCTGATCGCAACGACGGGTCCATCGACAGCTGCAGGAGGGATGATCGCATGCAATCTTGACCCATCCGCGAGCCGCGCGTCCACGGCCGGGGAAGCGGCATCGATTCGGAGCCCGAGAGGCGTCAACAATCGCCGCACGAGGGCGATCAGTTCCTCTTCCGATCGAAACACGATGCTCGTCCTCTCCAGAGCGCCCGCCCTCTCCACCCAAACGTCATCGAAGGAATTCACGAGCACGTCGCTCACCGAGTCGTCAGAGACAAGCCGCTCGAGGGGACCGAGTCCCACGAGGGCATCGACTGCCGAATCAACATCCATCGACGTTGCGAGCGGCGCGACGGCCGGCTGAAGTCGTGCAGCCGCATCGCGCAGGGCGCGACGCTCCAGAGGTTCACCCGAGGACACAAGAGATGCGACAAGCCGATCGATCGAGCTCACCTACAACTCCCATACCCTTTCGAACGAACGGATCCAGCGGTCCCGGTAGCGTGGCCGTTGACCGGTGAGCAGCGCACTGATGGTTCCACGTCGCGGGACCGGGAGGGCAATCTCCCCGGCGGGTTGGCGTGTCGAGAGCGATGTGCGCTGATACACAGCGCGACCCTCAACACGCGGGGTGAAGGGCTCCGGGAGCAAGGGGAGTAGCGCCACGGCCATGCCGGTTGCGGTGGCGTCGGGAGCGCACCTCAGAACGACGTTCGGCCACATCCTGATCAGGGCGCCGACAACCTCCTCAGCATCCTCGGGAGCCACTCCCCCGTTCCGGAGGACGGCCGGACCCGATCGGGCCGGTTCGAGCTGACTCCTGGTTGGCCCGCTCTGCACGAGATCTGCCAACGAATGGGCGCCTCCATACTCCGGGCCGTTCGGATCGAGATCGACAAGGAGTGCCGTACCGGCCGCCGCAGCGGCACCGAGAGGCCCCACAACACCCAACATCAGATCGGATGGGGACCAGAGTGCGAGAACGGACAAGAGAACCTCCGAGCAGCGGAGGGGAAGCATCACCAACGTACGACGCCGGCGATCTCGATTCAAGGGGGCCGGATTCCGTGCCGATACGCGAGTTGAGGTACCGTACGCCCATGACAGAAGCAGTCTTCTTTGACCTTGACAAGACGATCATCGCCGGATCGTCCTCGCTTGCATTCGGCAAGCCGCTGTATCGCGCCGGATTTCTCCAGAAAGGTCATCTGCTCCGTCTCGGAATCGGGCAGTTCACCTACATGCTCTTCGGAGCAGACGAGGACGCTCTCGCTCGCGCTCGCGACGGGATGCTCGACCTCGTTTCCGGATGGCACAAGGCCGAAATCGATACCATCGTCGCCCAAACGCTGGACGAGGTCATCTCGCCATTGGTCTTCGCTGAGGCACTGTTCCTCATCGACGAGCACATGCGCTCGGGTCGCAAGGTGTATGTCGTATCGGCCAGTCCCGAAGAGTTCGTAACACCGATCGCGAAGATGGTCGGGATCGACAACGTCATCGCAACCAGGATCCGCACAGACGGGCTGGGGCGTTTCGTGCCTGAACTCGATCGGTACGTCATGGGTCCAGGGAAGGCTGATGCGATGCGTGACGTAGCAGAACGCGACGGCATCGATCTCGAGGGTTCGTATGCCTACACGGACAGCTTCACGGACATGCCGATGCTCGAAGCCGTCGGCCATCCGGTTGTTGTCAATCCTGAAAAGGAGCTTCGTGAGGCCGCACAGGAGAATGGGTGGCCGATCCTCGAATTCCAGCGCCCGGTCAGCCTCGAACCGAGGGTCCAGGCACCACCGAAACGTGTCTGGATCCCGGTAGCGGTGGGTGTCACCGGTGTCGCCGTCGCCGTGGCCCTGAGCAAGCGACGGACGTCGAACGCGTAGCCACCTTCAGCCTTCATCGTGACTCTTGGCCGCGATCCCCTCAGCTCGGGCCGTTTCAATCTTGTCCGTCGTCAGTTGTGGGAATGCCCAGAGAAAGACCACGAACAATGCCGCGGCACTGATGAAGTAGGGAAGCCGCAAGGCCATCACCCTGTCGATGCCTGCAGCCTCTGCCCCATTGACGAGCAGCCCACCAATCGCAAGACCGATCGGCATCACTCCCCATGCAAAGAATCGATATACAGAGTTGACCCTTCCGAGCAGATGATCGGGGATGATCGTCTTGCGAAGCGACACCGTGATCACATTCCACAGAACGCTTACGACCGCGGACACGAAGAACATCGCGGCAGCCAACACCCAGTTGGACGCCAGACCGAAGACCAAGAGAGTGATCGGCAT
>JAUVQC010000042.1 GCA_030598305.1 Actinomycetes bacterium | reverse complement strand
CTCCCGCAGAGGTATCGGATCGCCTGACGCAAGCCAAGACTCGGCTGCTGGGTATGGAACCGTTGTCGTTGTCGAGCTCGTCGTCGTTGTCTCTGCTTGCGTTGTCGTTGTCTCTGTCTGTTGTGTGGTTGTTGTAGCCTCGGAGGTGGATGTGTCGCTTGCGACCACGGTCGTTGTTGCCGATGTTGTGCCACGGTCCACGAATACGAATGCCCACAGAGCACCAACGGCGATCATGAGAACGAGCGGTATCAGCCACTTTGCCTTGCCACCCTTCGGTTCCGGGGGTGGTGTCCAGTCATCGAACCCGAATTCGCTGGTTGCGTCGGGCGGTGGCGAGTCCGGCGGTGGAGGCGCAGCGGGTGGTGGTGTAGCGGCTCGGGTTGCAGCACCGGCCGCCACGGCGGCGGGAGCTGCGGGAGTCGTCGGTTTGTCAACGGTGATGTCGATCCACGGCTTTCCGCAATTGGGACAACGAGTTTCGTCAGCCGGCCTCGGCGTGCCGCAGTAGATGCAGATGGGGAGGCTCGAGGAAGTGTCAGTCATGGTCAGGAAGGATACGAACGAACCTCGAATACAGCGCGCCTTTGGACGGGGCGCTTGTGGTCAGCGCACTCGCTAGATGAGGTCCTTGCAGGGCCTGACACTGCCACCGACCGTTGCGGCTGCAAGTTCAACGACCATCGCGTCCCTGGCCTTCTGCCATGGGTCGTGGAGCGCGCACAGATCAAATTCAGGGCACGGTATTCCGCGCTGGACGCAGCCCTGGTCCTCGATCCGACCCTCGATGACCTCTATCACGTCGAGGACGGAAACATCATCGAGGTTGGCGAGGAGTCGATAGCCGCCCCGCGGTCCCGGGGTTGATGAGATCCAGCCGGCCTTGACCAGTGGGGAGATCACCTGGGGTAGATAGTGCGTCGTGATGCCGAGGTTCTCCGCGAGCAGTTTTCCGGCAATGGTCTCGCTATCGGCGTCACCGACACAACGCATTGCCTTGAGGGCGAGGTCTGATTTCTTGGTCATCTCAAGGCGCACGAAATTTCCTTAATCCGTTAGATAGCAATATAGGGATAGTGGAACGATAGCGGGGGGCATTCCGGATGGTATTGCGATCATGGGAGGTCAGTTCTGGGCCTTCAGGTACGCGGCGATGTCGTGGATCGACTGGTCGCTGAGCGAGGGATTGCCACCCCGCGGCAGCATGTCGACGCCGGTCGTGTTGTCTGGGTGATCCCTCGGTCTCCCGATGATGATGAACGCAACAAGCTCATCCTCTGACATATCAACGACGAAGTCGCCTGGTACGAGCTGCTTGCCGAGTCCACCGACGCCTTGGAGGTCCCTGCCATGGCAGTTCGAGCATATGGCCCTATAGGCATCGGCACCCGCGAGCGGATCGCCGGGGACGATGATGTCCGGAATGCTTTGGTCGGCACCATCGGACGCATTGTTCCCGGTGCACGCGACAGGTGCGAGCGCGAAGAACACGACAACGAGGAGCACTGTGCTCGCCTTCACCTGATGTACTCCACCGTTCCGCTGTCGTCCGGTCCGAGAACATCCCCAAGGTTTGTGGCGGACAATTCGTCCAGCAGGGCGTCCCTTGCGCGGGTCCATGGTTCGTGGAGAGCGCAAAGTTCTTCGACTGGTCGCATTGGATCTTTGTGCATACAGGTATCACGGTCGACGGCGCCCTCCATCGCTTCGATCAGGTCGAGCAACGAGCGATCAGAGACAATCGTTGCGAGCCGATACCCGCCGGTCGGCCCTGTCGAGGAACGAACCCACCCAGCCCTCGTGAGCGGTCCCATGATCGTTCCGAGGTAGTGGGCGGAGATGCCGAGCACTTTGGCGATTTCGGGACCGCTGACGATCTCTCCCCCGGATCTGTTGATCACATCGAGTGCCCGGAGGGCCAGATCGGAGCGTTGGGTAAGGTCGAGGTGCATCGTGGGGGATCAGCTGGTGGAGATCATGTCGTCGAGCTTGGTGTTGCCCAGTTCGACGATGAGTGCGGATCGGGCACGCATCCATGGGTCATGAAGGGCACAATGGTGGTTGACATCATGCTTCGGACCGAGGTGGAGGCATCGCGATTCATCGAATACCCCCTCGACAGCCTCGACGAGATCAAGCAGGGTCACCTCCGATAGATCAGCTTCGATCACATAGCCGCCCTTCGGCCCTGAAGTCGAAGAAACCCATCCGGCGCGGGTGAGAGGAGCCATGACGTGGGGAAGATACTGGGTCGTTATCTCGAGAGAGTCCGCAAGTGTGGGGCCGGAAACCCTGTCCTGATCCGACGCGGCGATAACGTCGAGGGCTTGGAACGCGAGGTCGGTCTTCTTGGTGAGTTCGAGTCGCATGTCACCGTCCCCTCAGAAGTTCCTTATTTACTGACTATGGAATTATACCTTAGGCCCGTTCTAACGTCATGGCAAATGCTGCTACTTGCTCCGATCGCCGGATACGGCAGCGAGACCAGCAAGTGTGAGGTACGTGATCCCCGCGGTGAGACGGGTCGCTCTCGCGGCACCTGGGCGTCGTCGGAACAGATCACCGAGCCCGCCTCCGATGAGCGCGTACACGGAGTCCGAGATGAGTCCGATCGTGACAAGAGTCATTCCAAGCACCAGTGTCTTGAGGGCAGGATTGGCGCCGGTCGGGTCGACGAACTGGGGCAGGAACGCAAGGAAGAAGATCGCTACCTTTGGGTTCAGGACATTTATCACAACACCCTGGGTGAAGATGCGCCAAAGGGACTGTGGCTCGATTTCGGGTGTAGCGAATTCGGTGTCATCGCTCAGCAACGTGCGGACACCGATCCAGGCCAGATAGGCAACGCCGAGCCACTTGACGACGGTGTATGCGTACGCAGAACTGGCCAGGAGCACGCTGAGACCGGCAACGGCGGCGAGAACATGAATGGCCGATCCGAGATTGACACCAACAGCCGACGCCAGACCTGCGGTCCTTCCCTGGCTGACGCTCCGTGTGAGGATGTAGATGACTGCAGGTCCCGGCACCACGACGAGTACGAGCGATGCCAGTGCAACGATGAGGACTGTACTTGCGTCGGGCATCCGCCGATACTAATTCTGGCACCGTATCTGTAACCGTGCGAGACTTGATGGTTCAAGGAGCAGCAACATGACAGACAACACCGACACGGACAGTGGCAACCCTGGATCCGATGACTGGCTCGTGCCGGCGATCCTCGTTGCCATCGTTGTCGTGCTCGCCCTGGTCATCGGGATCATTGCCGGCGTCCGCGCCGGTGATGGCGATGATTCAGTAGCCGGCCAGCTCGAACGATGGTCATCGTGCCTTCGTTCACAAGGCGCGAACGTTCCGCTCGTCGAGTCACTTCGCGATGGTGGTTTCCGAGTGACGGTCGACGGTTCCCTGGTCGAGGATGGCATCGACATGGAATCGCTTCGACCGGCGTTGGATCATTGCGAGGATGATGCTCCAGAGGGAGTCCGTAAGTTCATGACACTGCTCGACGGGCTCTCGGCCTTCCCGTTCGGCGGCTTCGGAACTGACGTGTTCGACTTCGACGAAGCGCGCGGCGCGCCGTTCGGTCGGTCTGACGCTGCCCCTGGTCGGAGCGATCTTGACCGCAGGGATCTTGCCGAGATATGTGAACGGATTGAACGGGGTGAGTTCGACGGGAAGGACATCCCCCCGAGGCTTGCGCGTGCGTGCAAGCGATCGGCCTAATCGGCGGTAAGCGCTGGAACTCCTTACCTTCGGCTGAGAAGAAAAGGGGTTCACAAATGATGGAGCCTGTGTGATATTGGGTTGCACGCCCCGGATTGGTGGATCCGGACTTCCAGACGACCGACCGAGTGTCCGCCATTGAAGACGACCGTTGATCTGTTGGAGGAGACGGGATGACGACCGGTTCGAAGCCCCGTAAGTCAATCGTTAACCGAGCCCTTCGCGAACGCGAAGAGGCCAAGGAGCGGATGGACCGCGACACGCTCAGCCGATCCGTCAAGGATCGCGAGCGTTCGAAGCTCACAGACGACAGGGGCCGCCTCACAACGGACCTCGTTAGTCAGTACCTCACATCAATTGGCGAGTTCGAACTGCTCACTGCTGAGAATGAAGTCGATTATGCGCAAAAGATCGAGGCAGGCCAAGCAGCCGAGGAACGGCTCGAGGTAGAGGATTTCAAGACCAAGGGCGAGCAGATCCTCCTCAAACGCCAGGTCAGACGCGGGGCTGAGGCAAAGGACGCATTCCTGACGGCGAATCTCCGCCTGGTCGTGGCGAACGCACGACGGTACGCCAATACGTCAGGGATCGACTTCCTCGATCTCATCCAAGAAGGCAACCTCGGCCTCATTCGTGCCGTGGAGAAGTTCGACTGGCGCAAGGGCTTCAAGTTCTCGACATATGCCACTTGGTGGATTCGACAGGCGATAACCAGGGCCATTGCTGACAAATCGCGAACAGTACGGATCCCCGTACATCTCCACGACACCCTGGCTGCGGTTCGTGCTGCCCAGGCCTCGCTCAAAGCCGAACTCGGTCGAGATCCGAAGCCCGAGGAGATCGCCGAAGAGGCTGGTGTCGAAGTGTCCAAGGTGGAACTTGCCCTGGCAGTAGCTGACACCGTGTCTCTTGAGCAACCGATCGGTGAGGATGGCGCCCAGCTCGGTGACTTCATCGAGGATGAGGACGCTGCGGACCCCGTGCGGGTCACCGAGGAACTTGACGTTGCCAACTCGTTGCGCAAGTCGATCGAGCGACTCCCGATGCGCGAGGGGAGAATACTCGCCCTCAGATACGGGTTCTACGACGGAATACCTCGTACGCTCGAGGAGATCGGCGAGGAGTTCAACCTCACCCGAGAGCGCATCCGGCAGCTGGAGAAGCTCGCGCTCTGTCGTCTCCGTCACCCAAGCTTCGGCATCAGGGAACAGGACCTGATCTAGGAGACCGCTGCCGCCATTGCGCAACCAGGGAGTGGCAAACCACGCCCATTGCGACTAGCGCGCCTGATCCCAGACCTGACCAACGGCATCATCCAGCAGCCTCCTGGTCAGCCGTCAGGCAGAAGCGGAAACGGCGTCTCGCATCTGGCACCGACCTCAGGTAGCGTTACCGGTGGAGGTGGATCATGCGTCTTGCAGCACTGGTTGGCGGTGGAGCCGAGATCGTTGGACCCGAGGCGACACTCAGTGACGTCGCCAGGTCAATGGCTGATCATGAGGTCGGTGCTGTTGCCGTCGTCGACAGGAATGGCCTCGTCGGCATCTGTACCGACAGGGACCTCGCCATGGCCATCGGCGTCGGTCGCGGACCAGACGATGCCGTTTCCGTATGCATGACCGAGGGTCCGGACACGGTCGACCCTGAGACCCGCGTGAGCGACGCCGCGGCATGGATGCTCGAAACCGGTTACCGGCATCTTCCGGTCGTATCCGGCGGCGAGCTGCTCGGCATCATCGACGTGCGTGATGTGCTGTGGGCGCTCGTGAAGGAGTAGCCATCACGACATCCTGATCGACACGACTTGCCGGGCAAAGTCCGCCAATGAAGAAGGTCGTGCCCCGGACAGCAATCAGGTGCCGACTGCAGGTTCACTCCGTCTACTGTCACCCCGTGAAGATCTTCGCCGCCGTCGCTGCAACAACGCTCCTTGCCGCGCTCATCTACGGTGCGAACTTCGGCTGGTGGCTCGATGGCTCCGTAATCGACTCTGACAGCTTCGTCGAGTCGACCGTGGAAGCGCTGGATGAGGAGAGCTCCCGTACGGCGGTGAGTCAGCTGATTGTCGATCAGATGATCGACGAGTTCCCTCTGCTCATCGTCCTGGAGTCGAACCTGGTCGTGTTGTTCTCCGATCTGCTCTCGACCGATGCGTTCTCCGGGGTGGTCACGATCGTTGCTGTCGATGTGCACGAACGCATCGTGACGGGAAACCAGGACGCGATCGTCGTCAGCCTCATCGAGTACCGCGACATCATCCTTGGTCCCCTTGAGGTGGTCGCACCGAGGCTCGCTGAACTCGTTCCCGATCAGTGGTTCAACTCGATCGAAATTCTCGAACCAGGTGTCGTACCCGACCTTTCGGACTCTGGGAAGTGGATCGGTATCGTCAAGGTGCTCGCGGCCCTTGGAGCGCTTGCTCTGATGGCGGCGATGCTGTGGCTCGCACAGCGCAGAAGCCTGGCAGTTGTGCTCATCGGAGTCGCCTTCTCGATCGCGGGTGTGGCAACGGTGATGCTCGTTCCCGGGGCGCGGTGGCTCACGTTGAAGGACATCGACCGAGTACCCGTCCAAGTGGTCATCGGCAACACGTACGATGCCTTCACGCATCAATTGTTGTGGTCCGCAGGCGTGTTGTTCATACTCGGTGTCACTCTGATCGTGCTCGGAGCGGCCCTCTGGATCGGCGGAGCTGATGACCCTACGGAGCCAGCCGCCTGACCATCTCGTTGACAGCGGCATCGACATCGGCGACGACGGTGACCAACTGCGGAGTGGTTACGAGCTCAGACTCGAGGTGTGGCACGAGACTCGTCCACGGTTCGCCGACCGCAATGACAGGCTTGGGCATCTCACCTGCAAAGGGCGCGACGTAGGCGAGGTTCCACGCGACGATCAGCTCGGCAGCCGTTCCGAGGCTTCCCCACAGCGCAATCGACCCGGCCGTGCCATCGGCGAGGATGCCGATCCTTTCGATCAGCGACGTCGCCGGTTTCTCCGTGGTGATGTGATCGTTCGCCTTTGACCGGTCCCGGAACACCGTTGGTGCGGTGACACCGATGACATGGCCACCCGCACTTTTCGCTCCGAGGCTCACCGCCTCCATTGCTCCTGAGTATCCACCGGTGGCGACACCGAATCCTGCGTCAGCGAGCAATCTTCCACAGCGGACCGCCGACTCGTAGTGCCCGTCACCTGGCGTTGAACGTGACGCACCAAATACTGCGATTGTTTGCTTCATGAAGGACGAGGCTACATACCGACGTGCAGTCACCCGACAAGCCGGTACCGTTGCGTCCATGCCTGCACCCATCGCACCAAAGAAGCTCCACACACGAAGACTCCACGGGGATGTGACCAACGACCCGTGGTTCTGGTTGAGGGAGAAATCCGACCCCGATGTCATCGCTCACATCGAAGCCGAGAATGCATATACCGCCGAGATCCTGAAGCCGACCGAGGAGCTCCAGGACGCGATCTTCAACGAGATCAGGAATCGGACCCAGGAAACCGATCTCGCCGTTCCTGCCCAAAAGGGCCACTTCTGGTACGCGACCAGAACCGAGGAGGGGAAGTCGTACCCGATAAGAGTGCGGATGCACGGTGGCCCCGATGGCCCTTCCCAACTCGTACTCGATGAGAACGTCCAAGCAGATGGAGAAGAGTACTTCCGTCTCGGGAACTTCTCGGTCAGTGCCGATCACCGATTCGTCGCGTACTCGATCGACACGACCGGGTCCGAGAGTTACACAACCCGAATCAGGGAGATCGAGACGCAGGCCGACCTCTCCGATGTGCTCACGGATTGTCGATACGGACTGGCGTGGTCCGCTGACGGGGGCCACCTCTTCTACACGGTCGCCGACGAATCGCTGCGTCCTTTCCAGATCTGGCGTCATGAGGTCGGGACGGACCAGTCCGACGATGTGGTGGTAATCCAGGAGGACGACGATCGCTACTACCTAGGGCTTGGTTCGACGCGTTCTGGTGACTTCATCGTCATCACCGCGGATTCTGCGGTTACCGAGTCAGCATGGATTATTCCAGCAGGTGACCCGACATGTCCACCGCGACCCGTGCTGCCGCGCGTCGAAGGGGTTGAGTACTCGATCGATCACAGGGGTGAAGTCTTCTGGGTCGTCATCAACGATGAGGGCGATGACGGCAGGGTCGTGACCATCCCCACAGGTGGAGGAGACCCGACCGAGGTCGTTGGGCACAGCGAGGGACGCAAGCTGATCGCACCGATGTGCTTTGAGGACCATGTGCTCGTGTGGGGGAGATCAGCCGGGCTCCCGGCGGTGTTCACGTACGGCGATGGGACTCTCGAGCCGATCGGCTTTGATGAACCGGTGTACGAGGTCGCGCCGGAGGCCAACCACGAGTTCAGCACTTCCAGGGTTCGATTCTCCTACGAATCGTTCGTGACGCCTGCAACGATCTATGACCACGACCTTGACACGGGTGAACGGATCCTCTTGAAGCGCACGCCCGTACTTGGAGACTTTGACGACAGTCAGTACGTGCAAGAACGGTTGTGGGCACCCGCACGCGATGGAGAGATGATCCCGGTCAGCTATGTGCGGCATGTCGACACGCCAGCAGACGGCTCCGCGGCGCTGCTGCTGTACGCGTACGGATCATACGAGATCTCGATGCCCGTACGGTTCTCGATTGCCCGATTGAGCCTCCTCGATCGAGGTATTGGTTACGCCGTTGCACATGTCCGCGGCGGTGGCGAAATGGGCAAGGCCTGGTACGAGAAGGGCAAGCTCGCGTACAAGATGAATACGTTCACGGACTTCGTCGATGTCACGAGGTTTCTATCGGAGACCGGTGTGTGCGCTCCGGACAGGATCGCTGCCAGAGGAGGGTCGGCGGGTGGGTTGACCATGGGGGCAGCCCT
>JAUVQC010000121.1 GCA_030598305.1 Actinomycetes bacterium | reverse complement strand
TGTGACGCGAACATCTCTGGCTTCAGAAGCGCCTGCTCTTGAACTTGTTCTTCTTCTTGGCTCCCCTTCGGGAGCTGACCATCCAACCAAGGGCGAATCCGAAGACGGTAGCCACGATGATCCAGAGAATGATCTGGCTGGCGACATAGGTCACGACGTTCCCTCCAGGGCTATGAACTCGATCCGTCGGTTGCGAGATCGACCGGCGGACGTATCGTTCGATTCGGTAGGTTGGTCCTCACCGTAGCCGATGACGTCGAACCGATCCTTTGATTCGCCAGCAGCGACAAGGTAATCGAGTACCGCATTGGCCCTGTCTACCGAGAGCTGAAGGTTCTCAGCATCCGAGCCACGCGAGTCCGTGTGCCCAGCGATCAGAATCCGCACCTCGGGAGCCTGGCTGAGCGCCAGGAGTATCTCGTCGAGCAGTGCAACACCCCTCGGTGTGAGCGCGAAGCTCTTCGTCTCGAACTCGACGACCTTGCCCTCGATGAGTTCATCCAGGTTTACCTGGAGCTCCTCGATCTCCTCCACCGTCGGACCAACCTCGATCACGCGAATCGCCGGAATCACGTCGAACCCGAGTTGATCACCGACCTCGACGACCTTTGCGTTGAGCTCGTTGCGGACGTCCTTGCCCAGGATGTCGCCGCTGACGATGAGCAGTCTTCCGTTCGGGTCGACCGTCATTGTTCCCTCATCGAGAGTTTGCTGCAGACTCAGGAGCAGGCCGAGAGAGGAACCGAGCCATCCGGAATCCTCCTGAAGTCCTTCCAACACTGTCAATGCCTCGATGTCAACCATTGGGAAGGAAGCAGACAGCGTTTCGGCAACGAACATTTGTCGATCCCGGGACGAGACGTTGCCCTCGACCGTCACCTTGTTGCCGACCCAGATGATCCTGACGGCGTTGCCGGTGACCTCGATCTCGTCGAGTTCGCCAGAGAACACCGGCCAGAGTTTGCCATCAACGTCACGAACGCCATGAAGGGCGCTCACGACCGCAAACGCAGCTTCCTCGGTCTGGTCCGTCGAGATGGACCCGGAGAGATGGACGGTTGCTCCGTCGGCGAGCACAGCGACCTCGCCGTAGCCGGCAGCCTGCAGGTTCGCTTCTGAACGGGCCTGGAGATCAGCTTCGATCTTCTTCGTGCCGAAGTTGACAGCAGCGAACGAAATCGCGAGGAACACCACGAGCGATATGAGGAAGAAACTCGTGCCGGACGCGATCGAATCGTCCAGTGGATCTTCACCGAATGAGGGTGGGCGGGAGCCTGCGCTCGTGTACCGAGCCACATCTCCAATGCCTCTCCCTTTCTTCCTGGCCATAGGTCATCTCCGTCGTCCAGGCAATGCTACCGACGGTCGCCTGTACTGCCCTCATCATCGGCAGATGAACCGCCGACACAAGGAGAATCTGGCGTCTGCTTGCCTACGAAACAGCCTCTGTGTCCGGCTCGCCCTCCGTCGGATCGAGTACGGCGGCAAGCGCCGGTGAGCGCGCTGCTCCATGTTCGATCATGCCGACGACAGCTGCTTGGAGGGATCGAACCTTCTCGACCAGTTCAATGTGTTCCGCTTCGAGGGTCGAACGGATATCCGATGATTCGCGCTGGGCGGCTGCGATTCGGATTGCGGCTTCATGTCTTGCTGCATCGATCGTTTCCTGCGCTCGCCTGTCAGCCTCGTCGACGGCATGGCGTCCACGTTCGGCAGATTCGGCCTCCAGCTGGGTGGACTCGGAGCGTGCCCGCTCCTCGATGGAGGACGCTTCACGCGATGCACTCTCGAGGCGTTCCTTGGCCTGCAGCAGTATGGCCGTGCTCTCCTCCTGGGCGCGCTTGGCTTCCATCTTCGGGACTTCAACGAGGCGTGATGCCTCGGTACGAGCGTCCTGGATCAATTCCTGGGCACGGTCCTGTGCCTCGTCCAGCAGGTGCTGTTTCGACTCGGCGGCAGCAAGGAACGCTGCTTCGACATTGTCCTCTGCCTGGAGCGGAACCTGGATCCTACGCTCGAGAGCGTTCGCTCGGACTCCCTCCCTGCGAAGGTCTGCCTCGAGCTCGGAAACCTCAGTGGCGAGCCTGTCAAGGAATTGGGTCACCTCGTCGGCATCGAAGCCCTTGCGAGAGCGCGCAAACTCCTTGGCGCGAATCTGATCTGACAGTGACTGCATGTGACACCCCTCTCGTGGTGATAAGCACCCTGAGAGTCAATCGGCCGGCCGGGGCCGAATCTTTAGTGCATAGGTACCTGTGTTGTTCCGGCTTCCGCTGCGCGGTGGACTACCGTCTCGTTCGTGTTGGAGAGTTTGATCATCACCCTGGGAGAGTCGGACTGCGAGAGCGTTGGGGACAGCTTGCTCGCACAACCGGTGAACGCATTGTCGAGTCTTGCGTTCAGCGTCATGGGAGTGTTCATTCTTGCAACCCTTTCGCGGTGGGAAGGCCGGGAGCGTACGAACCGTGTGATATTCGGAATCCTGATGATTGGGACCGGCATCGGGAGTTTCCTGTTCCACGGACCCCAGGGTCCCGCCAGCCACTTCCTCCACGATGTCACGTTCCTGCTTACGGTTTTCGCTGTTGCATTGATGAACGTGGCCGCTGTCGTTGCGTGGACCGAACAGCGAACACTTGCCACGCTCGGCGTCGTCGGCCTTGTGCTCTCAGCGCTCCTCATCATTTGGCCGTTGAGCACGAATGCCATTGCAGGGTTCGTGGTGTTGACACTCGTCAGCGTCGATGTCGCGATGCATCGCTCCGGTGTCACCCGGACAGGGTGGTGGGTCGCGTCGATCATCACGATGGGTGTTGCACTCGTGTTCTTCATGCTCGGTGGCACGGGCGGCCCACTCTGTGATTCATCGTCTCTCTTTCAGGGCCATGCGTTGTGGCACATCCTCTCGGGCGGAGCCCTGTGGATCTACTTCGAGGCAACCGCTGCGGCTCGTACCGGAATCCCTACATGATCGGCTCCGTCACCTATGAGGACGTTGTCGTTGCGGCTCGTCGAATCGCGCCATACGTGCATTTCACACCCGTGTTCACGTCGAAGTATCTGGATGAGGTCTCAGGAGCCACCGTATTTCTGAAAGCAGAGAACTTCCAGAAGGTCGGTGCCTTCAAGGCCAGGGGCGCAGTGAACGCCGTGCTCTTACTCTCGGACACAGAAGCGCTGTCTGGTGTCGTGACACATTCATCGGGTAACCACGGACAGGCGGTCGCGTATGCGTGCGCGATAAGGAACATTCCGGCAACGATCGTCATGCCCGACCACGCCCCACAGGTGAAGGTCGATGCGGTGATCGGATACGGGGCCCGGGTTGTCTTCTGTCCACAGTCCGAGAGACAACAGGCGCTCGACGAGGTTGTCGCTGCCAGCCACGCCACTGTCGTGCATCCCTTCGACGATCCGGCCGTGATCGCCGGCCAGGGTACGGCCTGCTTGGAGCTCGTTGCTCAAGTCGGGGGGCTGGATGTCGTTGTCGCGCCGATCGGTGGTGGCGGATTACTTTCGGGTACAACACTCGTGACGGCGCATCGCGGCATCGTTGCGATAGGAGCAGAACCGGAGATCGTTGACGACTCGTACCGGTCCTTGCGTGATGGGATCCGATATCCAGCAACCGGCGCGGTGAGCGTTGGCGATGGACTGCTGACGGGTATCGGCGAACTTCCGTTCCGGATCCTGAGCGAAGCGGGAACGAAGATCCTCACCGTTTCGGAGTCCGAGATCACAGAGGCGATGCGCACTGTGGCCGAACGCACGAAACTGGTCGTGGAGCCGTCGGGAGCTACGGCTGTTGCAGCGCTCCTAAGACACAATGATCGGTTCTCGGGACAGCGCGTCGGCATCATCCTGTCAGGTGGGAACGTCGAGCTATCACGATTCTCTGTGGTCAGCTGACTCCTCGGCTACAACACCGTCGATAGTTTCGTCAACGCGCCTCCGAAGGCGCGTCTCGCTTCCGCTAGGTTCCGCGATGCTCGGACTTCTCGTTCCCTGGCGTCCTGGAGAGCAAGGGGATCGGTACTCGGGCCGGCTTCAACGGTGCGGTAGTTCATGCGGGCTTCTGCACGCGAGTCCACAGCGGTCCGAACCGTCCGTAACGACAGGACGGTCGCGTTCGCAGCCTGGGCTGTACGCTGGTCGGGTGCTGCCGCTTCCAGGGAGTACAGCTTGTCGCTCGCCCTTCCGATACGGGCATCAAGCTGCTTCCAGGTGTCAGCAAGCGATGTGGCGGCTGTTGCTCCAACCTCTGACGTGCTCTCGAAGGTGGCGTTTCCTCGCCAGATTCCGAGATCCTCGGACATGGCGTCATACAGCCACCTTGCGTCAGCGTAGCCGTCCCTCGCGTTGTCCTTCCACGAGACCGGTGGCGGTGCAACGACGACCTTCTTCTTGGATCCTCGTCCAACAAACGCAATGATCAGGATCAGGAACGCACCCCCGACCAGCAGCAACAGCCACCACGGCGTGGTCGATTCGCCTTCTTCATCGGCAGGCACTGTCGTCCCCGGAGCCTCGGTTGTCTCCGGAGCCTCGGTTGTCTCGGGAGCCTGAGTTGTGTCCGGGGCTTGAGTTGTGTCCGGAGCCTGAGTCGTATCGGGCGGATCGGTACCGGGCCCGCAGGCGGACAGAACGATGATCGATACGGCACCGATGATGGCGGCTTTTCTGAGCACAGGCTCTCCCGGGGTTGGATGGCGACGCATCGTACCACCTGATGGGAATCGGCCCGCTAGACTCCGTCGGACGCGAGGTAAGGGATGGACATGGACTTCTGGGACTTCTTCTGGACGCTTGCGATCTGGATTCCCCTCATCCTCCTGTGGGGTTTCGCGCTCGTCGATCTCTTCGCGTCCAGCCACTCAGGTAT
>JAUVQC010000073.1 GCA_030598305.1 Actinomycetes bacterium | reverse complement strand
GTCAGCAAACGGTCTGACACGCGACCAAGAACCGTCCGCGGCGATGAACTCAACCTGCGCACGAACCGCACCTTCGTCTGAAGTCCAAATCTCCGCAGGGTTGATGAGCGGTACGAATGCGATCAGAATCATGGAGCCAATCACAACATGCACCCAGAACGGCAGAGCCTCTACCGCGCGTTTGATGGCCCCGAACAACCGTGGTCCCCAGTTCTCGTTGAAGCTTCATCCTAGGGACGAGTGTCCCTGTCACGAGGAACCGTCGGGCAATAGAGACCTGATAGCCTGCAGACATGAATCTCACCGTCATCGACCATCCGCTCACGCGCCATTACCTCACGGTTCTTCGCGACAGGGACACGGATCCCGCACAGTTTCGAGCTGCGGCAAAAGGTCTCACCTACACGTTGGTGTACGAGGCAACTCGCGGACTCAGCGAGACACAGATGGACGTCAGGACACCGATGGAGACAACAACGGGATACCAGGTCGAAGACGTTGTTGCCGTACCGGTGCTTCGCGCCGGACTCGGGTTGCTCGAAGGCGTCCTCGAGATGATCCCCAACGTGAAGGTCGGGTTCGCTGGCGTTGCACGGGATGAAGAAACCGCCCTCCCTCAGGAGTATTACTCGAAGCTCCCCGATCTCTCCGAGGCAACAATCCTCATCTGTGAACCGATGCTCGCCACAGGCGGCTCGCTCTCGTGGGCGGCCGACAAGGTCAAGAGCTCCGGTGCCACCCACATCACCGCGCTGTGCGTCGTAACTGCGCCACCTGGTGTGGAACGGATGTACGAGGACCACCCGGACGTCCGCATCATCACCGCCGCCCACGACCGTGAGCTCAATGACGACCACTACATCATCCCCGGTCTCGGCGACATGGGGGATCGGCTCTTTGGAACCCAGTGATGGACGCCTCTTTCGAAGACGCCGTCGTGGACGTGATCCGGTCGATTCCGAGCGGCGAGATGTTGACCTACGGCGAAGTCGCCACAGAAGCCGGATACCCCGGTGCCGCTCGGGCAGTGGGAAACCTGCTGCGATCCGTACCGGGTCTGCCATGGTGGAGAGTGATCGCGGTCTCAGGTCGTCTTGTTCCCGGACTCGAGGTGGAGCACACGCAACGCCTCCGGTCCGAAGGCGTACGAGTGGAGAACGGTCACGTGGTCACGAAACGGTCAGGATGAAAGGACAAGCATGAGCCATTCGATGGTCGAGCTCATTCGAAAGAAGCGCGACGGTGGGGAACTGACCCCCCGTGAGCTCTCATGGATCATCCGCAAGTACACGGATGACAAGATTCCCGACTACCAGATGTCCGCTCTTCTCATGGCCATCCTTTTCAACGGCATGACTAGCGAGGAGCTCTCCGCATGGACCAGAGCCATGCTTCACTCCGGAAGTGTCCTTGACCTCTCGGGAATCAGCAAGCCGAAGGTGGACAAGCATTCGACAGGTGGCGTCGGAGACAAGATCTCGATTCCTCTCGCCCCTGTCGTTGCTGCGTGCGGTATCGTCGTCCCGATGCTGTCGGGCAGAGGTCTCGGGCACACCGGCGGCACCTTTGACAAGCTCGAATCGATCCCGGGCTTCAACGTGATGGTCCCGCTTTCGGACTTCGAGCGTCAACTCACCGATCTCGGGGTGGTAATGGCCGGCCAGTCCGAGGAGCTTGTCCCTGCGGACCGTCGCATCTACGCCCTTCGGGATGCAACGGGTACCGTGCTGTCGCTCCCCCTGGTCTCGTCGTCGATCATGTCGAAGAAACTCGCAGAGGATCTCGACGGCCTCCTGCTCGATGTGAAGGTGGGAAAGGGTGCCTTCATGAAGACGATCCCCGACGCGGAAGAGCTCGCACGGACGATGATCAACCTCGGAAAGGAGGGCGACACGAAGGTCACAGCGATCCTGACAAACATGGACCAACCGCTGGGAAGAGAAGTCGGCAATGCCAACGAGATGGTCGAATCCATAGAAGTGTTACAAGGTGGGGGCCCGGCCGACATACGCGAACTGACCCTGCTGTTCGCTGCAGAAATGCTCGTTCTCGCGGGCATCGACGATTTCAAGGGCGCTACTGAGCGGGCCACTCGCGCCCTGACATCCGGTGCGGCACTTGACGTTTTGATCCATCTCACGGCAGCACAGGGAGGTGACGCCAGCTATATCGAGGATCCCTCAAAATTCGACATCGCCAAGAGGAAACACATCATCGAGGCGGACCGAGCAGGGTGGGTCAGCGAGTGCGACGCGTACCTTGTCGGGACAGCAGCCGTCCGACTCGGAGCAGGGCGGGCATCCAAGGAGGACACGATCGATTCGAGTGTCGGGTTCACGATCGAGGCCAAGATCGGAGATCGAGTGGATCGAGGCCAACCATTGGCAACCGTTGCCTACCGCGACGATGCGAAACTGAACTCTGCCCTCCCCATTATTTCTTCAGCATGGACGATCACCGACACCGAGCCTGACCCACCAGAACTTGTAATCACGAAGATGGCATGAACGACGCAGCTGCGTCGTCCGGCAAATTGATACTGGGAGAGATCCGATGACCACCGACCCAACACACGCATTGCATGCAGCGGCCATCGTCATCGCTGCCCGGACGGGTGTCGACAAGCACGATGGAGCCATTGTGCTCGGATCCGGCCTGAGCAACTACGCACGATCGCTTCGAGGCAGCGTTGAGATCCCCTACGAGGAGATTCCCGGGTTCTCTGTTCCCAGGGTGGCCGGGCACGGGGGGAGCCTGATCTCCGTACCCATCAACGGCAAGCGGCTCCTCGTCCTTGCCGGGCGGGTCCACGCCTACGAAGGGTTCACCCTGAGCGAGGTCGTGTTCGGCGTCCGTGCAGCAATTTCCACGGGAGCAAGGAACATCATGCTCACGAACGCAGCAGGCGGGGCAGGGGACGGACTGTCACCGGGCGACCTGGTGATCATCACTGACCACCTCAACCTCACCGGCCGGAACCCCCTCGCGGGTCCAAACGACGATAGGATCGGCCCAAGATTCCCAGACATGTCCGAGGTCTACTCGAAGCGACTTCGCGACGAGCTCAAGGACGCGTTCGCCGACGCGGGAGTTGAGCCTCATGAGGGTGTGTATGCCTGGTTTGCGGGCCCATCGTATGAGACACCGGCCGAAGTAGCCATGGCGAGAACGCTCGGTGCGGACCTCGTTGGGATGTCGACCGTTCCCGAGGCCATTGCAGCACGCCACATGGGGGCGAACGTGGTCGCGGTATCGCTCGTGACCAACCTCGCTGCCGGGCTCTCAAGAACTCCCCTCTCACACGAGGAAGTGACCGAGACCGCGGCACGGGCAGCTACGACCTTCTCGTCAATACTTGATCGGTTCCTTCCCCGACTTGTCCAATCCCGCTAGTGCACGAACTTTGAGCAAGCGCTCAAAGTCCCGTTAAGCTCCCTACCAGTCCAACAAGGAGCCACTCCCCATGAACATCGCGGTCTGTGTGAAACAGATCCCGGACCCGGCAGCCCCGTACGAACTCGATGGTGAGAACCACTGGGTCGTGCGCCCGAACGATCAGGTCCTCGATGACACTGACCGCTTCGGCGTCGAGATCGGACTCCAGCTCGCCGAAGCATCTCAAGGAACTGTCACCCTCTACTCGATGGGTCCCTCCGGTTCGCTACAGGGCATCCGCCAGGCACTCGCCATGGGCGCGGACAAAGCTGTGCTCGTCGATGACGACACGCTCAAGGGCTCAGACGCACTCACAACGGCGAGGATCCTCAGCGCCGCGATCGATCGGGAAGGATTCGATCTTGTGATTGCTGGAACCGAATCCACCGATGGCTACACAGGTGCTGTCCCACAGATGATGTCCGAGATCCTCGATGTTCCGTGTCTGTCGTTCGCCAGGAAGGTGGACATCAGTGACGGGACCGTAGCGATCGAACGTCAAACGGCATCGGGTTATGAAGCTGTGACCGCCGAACTCCCCGCGCTGCTCGCCGTCACCTCTGGTGTGGTCGAGCCGCGGTACCCGACGTTCAAAGGCATCATGCAGGCCAAGTCGAAACCGGTCGACACCCTGACAGCGGCCGACCTCGATGTCGAGCCGCGCGTCGGTCAGACGATCGATTCCGTGACCGACGTTGCTGCTCGCGGAGCTGGAGATGTGTTTGAAGACGATGGCGAGGCCTATCTCAAGATCGTCGAAATGCTCGAGCAAGTGAAGGTGATCTGAGATGACGGCATGGGTATTCGCAGAAGAGATAGATGGCGCGCTCTCGGACGGAAGCCTCGAACTCCTCGCCAAGGCACGTTCCCACGATTCGGTTTCCGTCTTCTATGTCGGATCGAGCTCTGATGACACGTGGGCAGCGCTCGGCGACCACGGAGCAACAAAGATCTTCCACCTCGAGCCGGGGGATGCTCTGCCATCGGCCGGTGCAGCTGCAGCCCTCGCGGCCGTTCTGGCATCTGAGGGAGGCGAAATCGTTCTCTTCGGTCCAGGAAACACGGATCGTGACGTTGCAGGAAGACTGTCGGCACGATTGGGCAAGTCGCTCGTCGCCGGTGCTCTCGACATCTCCCAGGACGATGGCATCAAGATCACCTCTGAGATCCTCGGTGGCACCAAGGAGATCACCACATCGGTCACCGACGGTGCACCTGCCCTCGTCGTGACCCGCCCGAAGGCGTTCGCCGCCGAGCCCGTTGGAGGCGGCGCTCCCGAGGTCGTCACCGTTCCGATGCCAGACACTGGACGGTCAACGGCGACGATCACCGAGCGACATGTTGAGGCATCTGAGGGTCCGGACCTCGAAGCCGCTGCCGTCGTCGTTTCCGGCGGCAGGGGACTCGGCTCAGCCGACGGATTCGAGATGATCACTGAGCTCGCTGGCCTCCTTGAGGGAGCAGTCGGTGGCACGCGTGCTGTTGTCGATGCTGGTTGGGTTCCGTACTCGTACCAGGTGGGCCAGACGGGTAAGACCGTCAAACCGAACGTCTACCTCGCATGCGCCATATCAGGTGCCATGCAGCATGTCGTCGGGATGAAGGGCAGCTCGACGATCATTGCCATCAACAAGGACGCAGAGGCTCCGATCTTCGCCATTGCAGACCTTGGCGTCGTCGGCGACGTCCACAAGGTCGTTCCCCAGTTGGTCGAAGCGCTGAAAGCTCGATGAGAATGCGAACGTAGCGAGACCATGAAGATCATCTCGGTTCCCTACTACATAGGACGCTTCATGGATGGTTTCGAGGTTCCGGAGCCGTACGAGGAGCTGTCCACGTCCCCTCCGGAGGACGGACCGGCGTACGACACATCGAGGGCAAGCGCTCCCGGTGGACCGGGCCAGCAGCGGATGTCCGCCATATACAGCGATCTCGCCTCGCGCGTCGAAGGCAGTGAGCCAATGCTCGTGTACGCGGGCGACTGTCTCTCAGTGATTGGCATCATGGCCGGACTCCAAAGGTCGGGGATCGACCCAACGTTGTACTGGTTCGACGCACATGGAGATTTCCACACCTGGGAGACCTCTCATTCGAGCTTCCTCGGGGGTATGCCACTTGCAATGATCACCGGACGCGGAGAACAGACCATCGTTGAGGCGACCGGGATGATTCCGCTTGCGGACGAGAAGATCGCTCTCGTTGGCGCCAGGGAACTCGACGATGGCGAGGACGCGGCAGTTGCATCCTCGGGCATGACCGTCGTGTCCGTCGACGAAATCTCAGGAATGGATCCCGCTCCGGGCCCGATATACGTTCACGTTGACATCGATGTGGTCGATCCATCCGACGTTCCTGCAGTGAACTATCCATCGCCAAACGGGCCATCTGCCGAGTTGGTGCGAGCAGCAGTTGGACACCTCGCGGCGTCGGATCGTGTCGTCGCCGCCTCCGTTTCGACATGGAACCCACAGCTCCCTGGGGCCAAGCGAGCAGCAGAAGTGACTCGGTCCATCATGGATGTCTTCATCGACTGAGTTCGTGAGCTTCCGAAGGAGGCTGCTACTCGAGTGCCTCGGGCCCGAAAGACATGGGGAGAAGGTCACTGAGCGTGAACACCACTGGTAAGCCTTCCTTATCGCGCATCACAATGCGCTCCACGCTGAATTCGCGCATCACCTGACGACAACCACCGCACGGGGGGCAGGGTGCTTCATCGAGACAGATGACCGCAACAGCCTCGATCTTTGTAGCACCGTTTGTAGCGGCTGTTGTAATGGCGTTCACCTCGGCACACACCGATGCTCCATATGCCGCGTTCTCGACGTTGCAACCCTCGAAAATCGATCCGTCCGGTAGCACGACAACGGCTCCAACACGAAATTGGGAGTATGGGGCGTACGCCTTCGCTGCCACGCGCTCAGCCCGCTCGAGAAGCAATCGATCTTCCTTGGATGTGTTGTTCTTGGTCATGGTGCGAGCAGTGCCTCCACAAATTCTTCGGGCACGAATGGTATGAGATCGTGCATCCCTTCGCCAGTGCCGATGAACTTCACCGGTATACCGAGCTCCTTCTCGACAGCAACCGCTATACCGCCTTTTGATGTCCCATCGAGTTTCGTGAGGATCACTCCGGTCACGCCGACCGCTTCGGTGAACGCTCGCGCCTGTTGTATGCCGTTCTGACCGGTGGTGCCGTCGAGGACGAGGAGAATCTCACTGATGGTCGATACCTCT
>JAUVQC010000058.1 GCA_030598305.1 Actinomycetes bacterium | reverse complement strand
TCCTCGGTGAGGTAGCGCAGACCGATCATCAGGTCGTCGTCGACGACGTAGCACGTACGTCCAAGCATCCGGATGAGATCGAATGGAGGTTGCTCGCAGAACCCGCCCTCGAACACGACACGGATACGGTCCTCCTGTTTCGTGTTCCGCTCCCTGATCATCGGAAGCAACGTGGCCATCATCTCGTTGTGCTCCTCGCGAGGCATCATGCCTGCAAGAGCAACGAGTGCATACCCATCCTCGGCAGCGATCAGCCACGGCGTCTTCGCCTTGATGTCGTACAACTCGCGCATCAGTCGTCGGTTCTCGTTGAAGACGACGATTGACCGAGTGAGATCCTCGTCGGTGATCTCGGTTCCCGATACCTCCTCGGTGACCCTTCTGATCCGGTCGTACTCGTGGGTCAGGTAGTCGATGCTTCCGGACGAGTTCGGATTCTGGGGGAGATACAGGATCTGGGACGGGTAGTCCGTGTTCCGACCCCAGATCGCTGCAAGGTTCCTGGCCGCATCACAGATCGGGTGGGACACGAACATCTCCATCGGGATCTGGTCACTGAGGGCCATCTCTAGCGAGGTCTTGAGGATCGAGCAGAGGTACGACCCGAAGTGGGAGTCAGCCTGTCTCGGCTCCATCGGCGCACCGCGAACCTTGAACGGGAGCATTCCGCTTGCATGGATGATCTCTTCGGGGAAGTACACCTGAAAGTGACCGGCGACCTTGCCGCCTTCGTCACGCCATCGCTGAACGGTATCGAAGTCAGCTGACTCGATCATGTCGCGACATTCACCGAGCGCGTCCTCGATCGACTTGTTCCGCCACTCCGGGAAGACCCTGGTAGCCGTCACCGTCATCTCTTTCCTCCGTTCGGTTTCATCCCTGCACCTTCGAAGAACAGGTCAAGGACGTGGTCAAGTCTCGATGTCGTGTCACCGAGTACGTCGTACGCGTACTGGCTGACCGCTACCTCAACCAACGCGACGAACCACCACGAGAGGATCCGTGGATCCCCCGGAGCGAGTTCGCCATCGGTGATCCCATCTCTCACGATCGCCTCGATCTGCTCTGGCAGAGCCAGTTGGTAAGCCCGGACGAGGCGGTCTCGATCGTCGCCTGTGAAGATGTTGATGTCACGGCGGACGAGACGTGTCAGCCTGCGCTCCTCTTCGGGCAGTGCAAGGAAGTCTCTCGTCAGCCGTCCAAGGCGTTCACGGCTCGTCCCCGATGATGTCACTGCCTGTGCGAACAGCCTGCGTTTACGTTCGAAGTCATCGAGCATCATCGACGCGTACAGACTCTCCTTGCTCGAGAAGTGGTGGTAGAGCCCACCCTTGGTCACACCTGCCGCGTTTGCGATCATGTCCGTGGTGACATCCGCGTAGTTCCTGGCAACGAACAGCGTCCTGGCCGCGGCGATGATCCTCGCTGCGGTTGCCTCGGATCGCGCCTGGGTGGGTGTTGTGGTATCTGTCATAGTGAAACCGACCGACTGACCGGTCGGTTTCACTGTAACCTGTCCAAGGAGCAGGTGTCAAGCGGAAGCGGGGTCCCTGCCCTCGAACGGGCAGATGGCCTGCTCCTGGCGTGCAACCCCGAGGATCAGAGCTTCTACCGCTTGTGGATGGAGAGGCGAAAGCGATTACACCCGAACCCCTGATCAATGCGGGGGACCGCTATACCGACTTCGGTTTCCACGCGGGCCATGTGGTTTGCGCCCGCGAGCGACATCTTGAGAGCCGCGAGGCCGTCAGGATGTCAACTCGTTTCAGCCCATTCGAGGTCGAAGCCGACCCTGTCGGGGTGGGCGTGGCCGTTCACACAGACGATGCGTCCGGTCGCGTCGGAGTTGAGAATCGCCGTCTCGGAAACGAAGACAGGGCGTTCGTCGCCCGAGCGCCAACTGTCGAGCTTGAATTGATCGACCGTTGTTCGTTCGTACCTGATGTCTGTTGTCCCGCACGCCGGGCAAGCACTGACTTCCATGATGCCTACTCCGTTCCCTGCGTACCTTCGAGTTGTGTTCTGAGTCGCTCCTGGACGATCGTCGTCGTCAGGTCAGCACGTGATCGCTCGATGAGTGCCCGCGCAACATCTGTCGTGCGTCTGAGGCCCGCGGTCATCCCGTCGGGGTAGTCGAGAGAGGTGAGAAGGTCATGGACGACCTCCATGTCCTCGAACGTGGCCTCAGCGCCCTCGAGATCACCCTTGCGAAGCTGATCAAGCAATCTCCTACGCTGCTCCCCCACTGCCTCGCCAAGCCCTTTGAGGTACGGGACCGCATGAATGCCGAGCTCGGACGGCGAGGGAAGCGGATCGTGTGCAAGCAGGGCAGCGGTCAGCTCCGCCTCTGCGTACTCCTTGACGGCGTCATAGAAGAACCCGGCGTGGTAGATATCCCAATGGCCCTCGAGACCGGCCTCAGCCTCCGCTATGAGTCCCTTGACCTCGTCCATGAGTTCTCTGGCCAACCCGGTTTCGCCGCGGTGGAGGGCACGGATCGCATTGGCCGAGTTGCGGATGATCGGGCGGCTGTTCTTCAGTGACAGCTCTCGGGCGGCGTACTTCGTATCGAGCTCGGTCCGAACGTCAGATTCGATGCCGGAGAGATCGAGGGAGCGCGACACGACCTAGCCCGCAATGACGCGGACAGTGAGTGTTTCCTCGTACGCGTGCTGCGACTCATCCACCACCGGTGCTGCCGGTGCTTGTGCGGATTCGATCGGCACAACAGCGGCGCGGGGCACAGCGCTCTGCTGTTTCATGTAAAGGAGCCCGCCAACGTAGGTAGCGAAGGCGACATCGATGACGATCGAAAGCCACAGCCAGGCAGTGGACCCCATGAACGTTGCGATTCCGAGCGTGAGCAGTGCTGCAATTCCGAGGCCGACCAGGACGCGTCGGCGACGCACCTGTGTGTGATGCCTCACGTAGTCCTCACCGTCAGGGTTTGCGGTTGATACTCGCTCCAGGACTCGCCTGGTACGCGCGAAGTCGCGCGTCGTTGTCTTCGGCGCACGACTGCGGTGGTCGAAGAACGACGGCAATAGAAAAGCAGCCCACAATCCTGCAATGAGGATGGCTACTACATAGAACATCTGTTGCGTTCTCTCTTACTCCGCCAGCTGGTCGATCGTAGGCACGATCGATGCCCTTCAGAGGGATTTGGCAGCGATATCAGGGGTTGAATGCACATTCTGGTCTCCCTCGCCGCCGATAGGCAACTCGGAATCCATTCATGAGGTTACGCCGATTTCAGTCATGACGGCCGAAGTTTCCACTTGCCACATCCACGGCGTGTTCCAACGCATCGCCGATCACGTCGAGACCCTCTTTGACCGCCTTCGGAGAACCGGGCAGGTTGACGACCACGCACTCGGCGATCAGCCCCGCGACTCCTCTCGAGAGCATGCCATGGGGTACACGACCGAAGGTGGCTGACCGCATCGCTTCTGCCACTCCCGGAATCTCCCGATCGATCACGGACAGCGTGGCCTCGGGTGTCAGATCTCTGGGACTGAGCCCGGTTCCTCCCGAGGTCACGATGAGGTCGACACGCGCGGCGAGTTCCACGAGAGCCGCTGAGACCGGTTCCACACCATCGGGCACGATGACAGTCTCCGAAACCGTGAACCCGATCCTCGTGAGCTCGGCCTTCACGATGAGACCGGAGCTGTCCTCCGCGGATCCTGCAGCGACCGAATCTGAGATGGTGACCACGGCGGCAAGTCGCTCAGCCACGGGACCACTCCCCGGACCTGCCGCCCGACTTCGAAAGCAGTCTGACCGCATCGATCGAAGCGCCCCGATCGATGCCCTTGACCATGTCGTACAGGGCAAGTGCACCAACGGCAGCGCCGGTCATCGCCTCCATTTCTACTCCCGTGCGGGCGGTGACCGCCGTAAGCACCTCGATTCGAGCACCTGATGACGTGCGTTCGATGATGACATCCACGCGGTCAAGCGCGATCGGATGGCACAGCGGAATCAGGGTGGGCGTCTGTTTGGCAGCCTGGATGGCAGCGATCCGTACGGTCGCGAGAGCGTCGCCCTTCTCAAGTTCTCCGCCGAAGAGCCTCTCGACAGTCGTTGCGTCCATCGAAACCGAAGCCTCTGCCACCGCGACCCTGGTCGATTCCGGTTTGGCGCCGACGTCGACCATGTGCACGTTTCCCTCGTCGTCAAGATGATTCAGGTCACTCATCGATCCTCCTCCCCTCGGGCCATCGGAACATCTCAAGTGTCACATCGTCTCCAGCAGAAAGCGAGCCGATTCCCACCGGCACTGCAGCGAACGCGTCCGCTGTTGCAAGGGACGAGTGCATGTTCGACCCCTGGCCACCGGACTTCACCGCGACGAACGTGCCGTTCGAGTCCTGGGCGAGCATCACACGCAGGAACACGGTCTTCTCCGGGTTCGTCGTTACATCCTCTCCCATGGTGCCGGTGACATGGGTTCTGAGGAGGTTGGTCGCACCCATCATGTGGAGGATCGCTGGCCGTACGAACTGCTCGAACGACACGAACGTCGATACGGGATTGCCTGGAAGCCCGAACAGGGGCACGCCGTTGATCGAGCCGAAGGCGAAGGGCTTACCCGGTTGCATCGCAACCTTCCAGAAGTCGACAGTGCCCAGCTCTCCAAGGATCTGCTTGACGTAGTCGTAATCCCCCATCGACACGCCACCGGTCGAGATGACAAGATCTGCTTCCGACGATGCTTCTTCGTACGCTGAGCGCAGATCATCGGGATCGTCCCCGATGATCCCGAGGTCAACAATGGGAACATCGAGCTCGACAAGCAGAGCACGCAACAGCACCCTGTTCGAATCCCTGATCGTTCCGGGAGCGAGGTCTCGGGTCCCGTAGGGAACAACCTCGTCACCGGTCGAAATAATGGCAACCGCGGGAAGGTCCGAGACGACGGGGTCAACACCGGCGCTTGCAAGCCCAGCCGCGTGACGAGCAGTCAACCTGACTCCTGTTTCAACGATGAGGTCTCCCGGGGACATATCTCCACCGCGCGGCCTCACATGGAGGTGCGCTGCGACTTCCGAAAGGATGGTCACCTCTACGCGATCCGCTGACTCCGTCTTCTCGACGGGTACGACCGCATCGGCGCCGGATGGCATAGGTGCACCCGTCATGATGCGAACGGCAGTTCCGGGGACAACCGTCATTTGTGGCACCGAGCCCGCAGCCACGTCCTCGACTACTCGGAGTGTGACGGGTGGCTCGGAGCAGTCGGATGCGATAACGGCGAACCCGTCCATCGCTGAGTTGTCGAACGGCGGGATGTGCTCACGTGAGAGAGCGGGCTCAGCAGTCACCCGACCGACGCTTTCGCCGGCATCGACCGGACCATGCTTCAAACGTGGCATCCCAGCCAGCACTTCGGATCGAGCTTCAGCCAGTGGCTTCATTCGGACACCTTCTGCTCGCCCGACCCGGTGAGTCGTTTGATATTGCTCCAATGGCGCGCAAGCACAAAGATAGCGATTGCGCCGGTCCACAGGAGTTCCGTCATCGATCGACCGGCCAACCACATCCCAGGCACAGCAAGCACCATGACAGTCATCGATGCGATCGAAGCGGTCTTCCACATCGCCACCATCACGATCCACACGACGGCAAGGAGCACACCAACGCCTGGAGCGAGGAACATGAACCCACCGATCGCGGTCGCAACACTCTTCCCGCCGCTAAATCCATGGAACACCGGAAAGGTGTGGCCGACAACGGCGACAAAGAGGGCGACATAACCGAACTCGGGCCCGATAGCAGTCGATCCGATGAGGGCCGCTCCCACACCCTTGAGTCCGTCACCCACGAGGACGAGAATCGCCGGACCCCTTCCCATGACACGGAGTACATTCGATGTCCCGGGGTTACCGGAGCCCTCGGCGCGAATATCCACGCCTCGCGACGACGCGACGAGAATCGCGAAGCTGAGACTTCCGAGCAGGTACGAGGCGAACAGCGCGAGAGAGCCTGTGATCAATGGTGACACCGGGCAAGTGTAGGAATGGCGCAAGGCCACCGACATCGAGATTGCCCCTTCCATCTTCTGGATATCGCTGCAAGAGTTTTTGTGGGGAGACCTTCCCCGTGAGCGCCGTGGGAACCCCCACCTTTCCCCTCCTGCGGTGCGTCAATCACGGGGAGGGTCTTCTCCATTCGGTCGACGAAGGGGTTCTATCGGAGGCGGCGTTCCGATACGGTGGCTGGGTGCTCTGGCTTGGCAAACCGCCGTATCTCAAGTGGCTTGCAGCCGGCGCGCTCATTGTCGCAGCCTTCGTATGGGATCTTTCGGAGCGTGCAACCGAGCCGTTTCCGTTCGCTGCGAGTGATCTCGTTCGTGGACAACCGATCACAGCCGTTGACGTCGAATGGCGCGAGATGCCCTTCGGTGCGCTTGTTCTTCCGGAATTGGTTGATGCAACAGCGTCAGTCACCATTCGATTGGGCGATCCGATCGTCCCATCCCTCGTATCCTTCGCGCCGCCACTTCCGGCGGAGAGCTGGGCCGTACCACTTCCCCTACCGATCGGAGCAGCCCCGGGCACAGCAGTCAAGCTCGTGTTCGCCGACGGAACGGACATCACCGGCGTCGTCATCCAGTCAGCTTCCGAGGATCCACTCGGCTTCGCCACGACCGGTCTCGTTGCGGTGACCGGTCAGGCGGTCAATGCCGTAGCACTCGCGGCGGCGAACGGAGACCTCGTCGTACTCATCGAACCCTGAAAATGGTCAGAGGACGTAGGCAGCGAACGCACCGAAGGTGACGCAGTACAACCCGAAGGGGGCAAGCCCGACGCGTGCGAGCAGCCTCAACAGGATCGCTATGGCGGCGTAGCCGGACAACCCAGCAACGATGACGCCGACCCAGACGGTCGACGGGATCGATTCGCCCACCCGCACCACGTCGACGATCTGGAGCATCCCGGCTCCGGCGATCACAGGGATTCCGAGGAGAAATGCGAACCGGGCCGCCTCGGTTCGCTCCATGCCGCGGGCCAATCCTGACGAGATCGTCATGCCTGAACGCGAGATGCCGGGGATGAGGGCCAGCGCCTGGGCAAGGCCGATCAGCAGCCCATCGAGTGGCCCGATATCCTCGGTTCGAGCATCACCGAGACGTAGCTGGGTTGTCGCCAGGAGAACGACCCCCGTCACAATCAACATATACGCGACTTTCACGGGATCCGAGATCAGCTCCTCGACCTTGTCCTCGAAGAGAAGACCGAGAATGACCGCAGGGACGGTGCCGATGAGGATCAGGGTTATCAACCGACGTGCAGGCCTGTCGAATCTGGCCATCATCGCTATGTCCCTGCGGTAGTACACGAGCACAGCGCCGAGGGTACCCAGATGGAGCATCGCGTTGGTTGCGAGGTCGGGTCCCG
>JAUVQC010000154.1 GCA_030598305.1 Actinomycetes bacterium | reverse complement strand
CCCTCGACGCCGCGTCCGACAAGTGCAGCGGTGACTGGGATGAGGTTCGCGGACTCCTCGGTGGCAAGGGTGAGAACCTCGCAGACATGTGTCGGCTCGATGTCGCGGTCCCACAGGTCTTCACGATCACATCCGAGGCCTGCAACGCCTACCTCGACGTCGGGGAGCGATTACCAGAGGGTTTGATCGCCGAAATCGAATCTGCCGTCAAGGATGTCGAGTCCAAGACCGGCAAGAACTTCGGAGATCCTTCCAATCCCCTGCTGGTTTCGTGCCGGAGTGGAGCCAAGTTCTCCATGCCGGGCATGATGGACACGGTGCTCAACATCGGTCTCAACGATGATGTCACCGACGGAATGGCGAAGATATTCGATGACCGGCATTTCGCCCTCGACTCGTATCGACGGTTGATTCAGATGTTTTCGACCGTTGTGATGGGGATCCCTGAGGAACCCTTCGAGGAAGCACTGGCGTCCGCTCGCGAGGCTCTCGCGGTGACGAACGACAGCGACCTCTCCGAATCGAGCCTCGCGTCGATCGTCGATCGCTTCAAGCGGATATTTCAAAACCACACCGGCCGTACCTTCCCATCGGATCCGATGGAACAACTGACGACGGCCGTCGCCGCAGTCTTCCGTTCGTGGAACGGGAAGCGAGCAATCGCCTACCGCAAGGCATCGGGCATCCCCAACGACCTCGGGACCGCTGTCAACGTCCAAACCATGGTCTTCGGCAATCTCGGCAGCAGCTCTGCCACAGGGGTGGCTGTATCACGCAGTGCCACAACCGGAGAGCCGAACATCGAGGGTGACTTCTTGATCAACGCCCAGGGTGAGGATGTTGTAGCTGGCATCCGGCCGACCAGCACGATTGACGATCTTCAGCGCGAGATGCCTGAACTCTTCAGTGAGTTGGAGCAGTACGCAACGATGCTCGAGCGGCACCACCGCGACATGCAGGACATCGAGTTCACCATCGAATCAGGCAAACTCTGGCTGCTTCAGACCCGCAACGGGAAACGAACCGCTCAGTCCGCTGTGCGGATCGCCGTGGATCTCGTATCGGACGGTCTCCTGACGAAGGACGAGGCACTCGCGAGAGTCAGCCCTGAACAGGTCGAGTTCTTTCTCCACCCACAGTTCGTCACGGCAGCCAAGAAGACCGCCATCCGAGACGGTCGGCTCCTGACCCGAGGGCTTGACGTGTCCCCTGGAGCGGCAGTGGGCGTCGTCGCCCTCGACGCGGACCTCGCGGAGCTTTGGGACCGTGACCGGGATGATCCCGTGATCCTCGTGCGACCGGAGACGAAGCCGGACGACGTCCATGGCATGCTTGCCTCAGCCGGCGTACTCACATCGAGCGGCGGCCGGACGAGCCACGCGGCTCTTGTCGCACGCCAGTTCGGAAAACCGGCTGTTGTCGGGGCGAAGGACATTCTCATCGATCTCGAAGCCCGCACGATGACGGTCCATGACACAGTCGTGGCCGAAGGGGATTGGATCTCCATCGACGGGACTTCGGGCGAGGTCTTCCTGGACACAATCGAGACGGCGCTGCCCGACATCGAGGATCCATGGCTGATGAGTCTCCTCACGTGGGCCGACGACGTGAGAGACCTCGACGTGTGGGCCAATGCTGACAACCCCGCGGACGCCGCAAGAGCGGTCAGCTTCGGAGCGAACGGGATCGGCCTGTGCCGCACCGAGCACATGTTCTTCGCGACTGACCGACTTCCGATCATGCAGCGGATGATCATGGCGAGCCAGGACAACGACAGGAATGAGGCCCTAGAGGAGTTGCTCCCCCTCCAACGCTCAGACTTTGCCGGACTGTTCAGGGTGATGGATGGCAAGCGGGTAATCATCCGTCTCCTGGATCCGCCCCTGCATGAGTTCCTGCCGGCAACCGATGACCTCGTTCGAACGGCAACCGACCTCAAGATCAGACTCATGAACGCAGGCGATCTTGCGGAGGTCAACTCTCTGGTGCGCAAGATAGAAGAGACCGAGACCATGCTCGCGAAGGTCGAAGCACTCCATGAGTCCAACCCGATGCTCGGACTCAGGGGGGTCCGCCTCGGCATCCTGATCCCGAGACTCCCCGAGATGCAAGTACGCGCCGTGTTCGAAGCAGCAGCACTGATCCTCGATGAGGGTGGGACACCACGACCGGGGATCATGGTCCCGTTGATCAGCCACGCAGCGGAATTGACACCCCTCAAGGAGATCGTCGATCGTGTTGCGGCTGAGGTTCTCGGAGAACGAGCCGGGGAGGTGGATTGGGAGTTCGGGACGATGATCGAAACACCCCGTGCCGCGATCACCGCAGGGAGGATCGCTGGGACGGCTGAGTTCTTCTCGTTCGGTACGAACGATCTGACACAGATGACATTTGGGATCAGCCGGGACGACGCTGAGAAGGCGTTCCTGCTCGACTACCTCGAAGTGGGCGTTCTGGCAACCAACCCGTTCAATACACTCGACCGTGAAGGAGTCGGGGTGTTGATCCGATCTGCCATGGAGGCTGGGCGAGCAACCAGACCCAACATCCACATCGGCATCTGCGGCGAGCACGGAGGCGACCCGCGCTCGATCGCCCTGTGCGACGAGATTGGCCTTGATTACGTAAGTTGCTCCCCGCTCAGGGTCCCCGTTGCACGGCTCGCGGCCGCACAAGCAGTGCTCAACAGGCCCGGGCGTGTCTCTCCGGATACCGAACCGCAAAAGAACCTTGCGGAAGGAGCCGTCCCAAGCGCAAGTTGAGATCAGCTTTCCAGATCCAGCCGCACCGTCGACTCGTGCCTTCCCTTGATGCGACGGTGCGGCTGCCTCGTTTCAGACTATGTCGTGAATAACGAATAGACGCGAGGTTGACGACTACGATGCTGGCCGCACGCTAGGAGAAGGTTCTCAGTGGAAGAACAGCAAGCAGCCACAACCGAGGGCAAGGAAAAGAACACTTCGGTCACGATTCACGTGGACCCCAGATCGGTATGGCGGATCATTGGCGCAATCCTCATCACGATGCTCGCCCTCTGGGTCGTTGGGGAGGCCAGCAACTTGCTTGTGATGCTTGCGCTGTCCTTCTTCTTCAGCCTTGCCCTCCAGCCCGCTGTCCTCAGGCTGACAAGCAGATATGGGTGGAAGCGTGGCTCAGCGGTGGGGGTGATCTACCTCATTGGCGTCATCGCAGTTGTCCTGATGCTCTTTGTCCTCATCCCCGCGATCGTCCAACTCGCCCAGTCCATTGGAGCGCACGCATCGGAGTGGGTCACCAAT
>JAUVQC010000062.1 GCA_030598305.1 Actinomycetes bacterium | reverse complement strand
GGGATCAAGCACGGTTGGAGCCAGGGCAGCACGTGTTGATCATCGGCGCCTCGGGAGGTGTCGGCACCTATGCCGTACAGATTGCAAAGTCCCTTGGTGCCGAGGTCACCGGAGTGTGTAGCACGGCGAAGACCGATCTCGTTCGCTCGATCGGTGCTGACCATGTCATCGACTACATGAAGGAGGACTTCGCAGATGGTTCGACGCAGTATGACGCGATCCTCGATATCGGCGGGAACTCGCCCCTGAAGAAGCTCCGCAGCGCCCTGACCGAGACGGGCACACTTGTCATCGTTGGTGGCGAAGAGGGCGGGCGCTGGATCGCGGGTGTCGATCGACAGCTTCGAGCGATGGCCGTGTCACCGTTCATCGATCAGCGCCTCACGACCTTCATATCCAAGGAGACCCATGTAGACCTCGAGCGCCTCGCCGAGATCATCGACGCTGGTGACCTCGTGCCGGTCATCGACGGGACATATGACCTTGATGATGTTCCCGAGGCAATGCGCCATCTCGAGGCCGGTTTGGCGAAGGGGAAGATCGTCATCTCCCTTCAGCCATCGGAATGAGCGATCAATTGTCGCCCGTGAGAGCGGTCGACGCAACCATGGAGAGGGTGAGAGTCATTCTCTCGGGATTGTGGGTGGCGCTGATGCTGACGTTTCTCTTGGGGGACGTACTGCGGCTGTTCGCAGGGGACATCGTCCCCGGCGAAATCGATGGAACTTCCGTCGGCCAGGCGATGTGGTTGGGAGCCGCGGTGATCATGGTGATCCCGATCGTCATGGTCGTCGCATCACTCACGGTCCCGTATCCAGCGGTTCGATGGGCCAGCGTCTCGATCTCTGCGCTGTTCGTCGTGTTCAATATCGTCGGCCTCCCCTACATCGGGTGGTACGACAACTTCCTGATCGCTGTCAGCTTCGTATTCAACGGACTGATCATCTGGTTCGCCTGGGCCTGGGGTGCGTCACCGCAGTAGCCCGTTGCTCCTACGCATCGGTATCGGTCCAGCTGTGAACGGTCTCGATAACAACTGCTGCGAGGGCGCGCGCGGCAGTCGTGTCGCCGGCCAGCCGGATCTGGCTGAGTGCTCCCCACAGTGCGCCGACCAGGAATTCGGCTCGCTGCTCTGTATCCGAGATGCCGTCGGCATCGAGCGCACGGAAGAACGCTGAGTACCACAGGTCGCGGTACTCAGCGATTCGGATTGCGATGTCGGGGGATGGCTCTTCGATCTCGAAGACCGTGTTGACCATGAGGCATCCGGCCATGCGAGGATCGTCGCTCTCGGCAGGGGAGCTGACCCGTTCGAACACGCTGACGATCGCTTCAGTTGATGGAGGGTCGAACATCGCAGCGACGTTGGCCGCCACGCGCTGTCGGTAGAGATCCAGAGCCTTGACGAACAGCTCGTCCTTCTCGCCGAAGGTGTTCGCCAGACTGCGCACACCCACTCCTGACAAGGTCTCGAGGCCTCGGTAGGTGGTGGCTGCATAGCCGTGGCGCCAGAACGCCACCATGATCTCTTCGAGGAGTTCTGACTCTTGGAAGGAACGTGGTCGGCCCATCGATTCGCTCCCTCCAACATCTCTCTGGCTGTCTCGCTCGATAATTCTACAACATGTGTTGCAATTGGGGTCTGAATCCGCTACAAATAGTTTTGCGTCGACTGTTGTAGAACTGTGAGGAACGACGCGAGCTACCACGAGAGGGGCGACGATGCCTGACACGCAAGAGATATCGGCTGCATTTCCGTTCGAATCGAAGTTTGTGGAGGTGCAAGGTTCACGTATGCACTACGTCGATGTTGGGGAGGGCGACACGATCCTATTCCTTCATGGGAGTCCCACCTCGTCGTATCTGTGGCGCAACATCATTCCCCATCTCAGCGGGCAGGCACGATGTATCGCGGTCGATCTCATCGGGATGGGCCAGTCCGATCATCCGGACATTCCCTATCGATACGATGACCACTATCGGTACCTCACTGGATTCATCGATGCCCTCGACATCGGATCGAACCTCACCCTCGTGATCCATGACTGGGGCTCGGCGCTCGGCTTTCGCTGGGCCCACGACCACCCGGAGGACGTGAGGGGAATAGCGTTCATGGAAGGAATGATCCGCGGACTGTCACTCGACGACATGCCCGGAAGTCTCCGCATGGCGATGCGCATGATGCGCTGGCCAGGTACGGGGTGGCTGATGATCAGCGCGGGGAATATCTTCATGAAGAAACTGCTCCCAGACCTGACATACGCAGAGATCAGCCCTGACGCGCTCGCGTACTACCGATCCGCATTTCCGACCACCGCCAGTCGCAGGGCGCTCCGTCAGTGGCCACGCGAAGTGCCGCTCGATGGCACACCTGAGGACAACACAGCGGTTGTCGAGGCGTACCGGGAGTGGCTCACGCACACCGACATTCCCAAACTGCTCTTCTATGGGAATGCGGGGGTCGCGATCAAGGAACCAGAAGTGGCATGGTGCCGGCGAGAGCTATCGAATATTGAGATCGTCGACCTGGGCGACGCTATTCACTTTGTCCAGGAGACCCACCCCGATACGATCGGGACCGAACTTGCTCGGTGGTACGGGAAGCTCTGAGTATTCTGATGGTGCGTTCACCGATAGGCTCCCCGCCCTATGGCCCGGCTACGCATCCTCTCGATCAACTTGCTTGTCGATCGCGCCGACCCTGACGATCTGCGTCGGGTGCTCTGCGCCACCGATCCCGATGTCGTATGTGTTCAGGAGTTGGGCCCATCCGTTGCCGAAGTGTTAGCGGACATCCTTCCGTTCGGGCGCCTGGATCCTCGTAAGGACCTCTTCGGGCTCGGGATCGCAGCCCGCGGAGCGGTTGGCATCGATCGGCTCGAAATGGAACAGCGCTCCGGCTGGATCGCAAGGCTGGAACCGGATGACTGGCCTGAGCTTGCACAACCGCTCGACGTGTTCAACGTGCACCTCATCAACCCCATTGATCGTCCCTGGAGGGCAACACGCGACGTGCGACGGAGCCAGGTTGCGCGGATCGCGGCAGCCGTCCAGGAACGGGATGTGGCGTCTGTTGTCATTGGCGACATGAACGCGTCGCCCGTGTGGCGTGAGTACAAGACGCTCGCCGAGATCGGTGTCGACGCAGCACGAAGCACAGGAACAGCAAGAAGGACATGGTCACAGTTCCTCTTCGGTCCTCGACTTCTCCGGATCGACCATGCCTTCGTGTCGCGGGCAGATCCTGTGACGACATCCACGCTCCGCGTCGCTGGCACCGACCACTCGGCGCTTGTGGTGGATCTCGACGTTTGATTACGGCATCTCGCGAGACGTCTCAGGAGGGTCCCAGGTCCGCAAAGCTGGCCGTGAGCGCGTGATGTAGTTCATCCACCAGGAGTGCATCCCATTCGGATTGGTCCGCCCTGAGGAATGACGTGTGATCGATTCGATTGTCGAACACTGCAGCGGGAATGCTGAATGTGCCTTCGTTGGTCTCGACGTCGATCGCCTGTCCACCGCCCCGATCCATCAGCCATAGGAAATCGTCGACGCCATAGTCGCCGCGCATCACGACCTCGGGTACACCGTGATGGAGGATCGACGCATCGCCTTCGAGCCCGGGTACCGCCCGATCCAGATTTCGACGACGGCTCTCCTCCGGGGTCACCCACACGTATAGCGCCGCCGCCCGCGAGAGGATCTGTGGCGAGAGGTGGCGGAGCGAGAACCCGTACCCGTGAGGATCGGAGAGTGGAGGCACAGCTCCCTCCGGGCCGCCTCTGGCGAATTCGATCACCACGGTCGACATATTGCGTTCGTAACCGGCAAGGGTGGCGCTGAGTTCGCGAGCCATTTCGGCGACCTCGTCGTCGAGGGCTGTGGTCAGGGACCTGAACGCTTCCCCGGAGAGACGCTCGAAGGGAGGCGTGAGACCCGCTGCGTGGCGGGCCCGTTCGAATCGCTCCAACATCCAGGCGGTCGGTTGGCTCGGCACGGATGGATCGGTGCCGAGGGAGTCGTAGTCCTCGTTGACGAGTTCGATCAGCGTCGCCCAGTCCCCGCCATCGAGAAACGGTTCGGCATCTGACGCAAAGAAGTCAGGTGGCTCCCCGAGGCGACGGAGTTCCTCGCTCACCCTGCGCATCAGGTGGACATACGGATAGTCGTCGAGCTGCACGGTTGGTCCCAGACCGAAATCCCTGGCAGCGACTTCACGATCAAGCGACGCCAAGTATCTCCTGAGTTCGGACTTGCCCGAGGCAGGGAGTGCGAGGAGGAGCAGTGTGTCGATGCTCGGTTGCATCGTCTCACCCTACGGTGGGAACGCCCCTCTTGAATCGGCCGCTGCGATGTGACACGTTCGTGACATGGCATCCACAAAACTCCGTCAGATCAGTGTCTCCCTTCCACCTGAATTGGTGTCGCTGGTCGATGTCGCGACACCGACGCACCGGTCGCGGTCCGTTGTCGTAGCGGAAGCTCTCCAGATGTGGTTGGAGGTTCGGGGTATCGAATCGCCGGGTGATTGGAAGGACCGCTGGACGGTGTCGGGGAACGAGCCGTCCCAGAACGAGAAGTCCCGGCTTGCTTTCGATGAGGAATGACACATTGACAGGAGCTGACACACAGTTCAGAATGTGTCATATGGCGACATATGCAGCGAACATGAACGATCAGGGGCGTGTTGTGATCCCCGCGCCCATACGCAAGGAACTCGATCTCGAGGGTCCGGTCAAGCTGCTGTTCCATCTCAAGGACGGAGTGTTGACAATCGACACGGTCGAGGCGGCGGTCAAGCGTGTGCAGGACACCGTGGCGGGCTACGTGACGACGGATCGGTCACTCGTCGACGAATTGCTCGCAGATCGCCGCGCTGAGGTGGCACGGGAGTGGTAGCTGTCCTCGATGCCAGCGCTGTGATCGCCTACCTGCACAAGGAGCCCGGACACGAAGTCGTCGCTCCGCTCGTGGGGAGCGCTCTCGTGTCTTCCATCAATGTATCTGAGGTCTTGACAGTGCTCCTCCGCCATGGTCTCCCTGCGGATATCGGGAGTGAGGTCTTTGAGGATCTGCACGTTCGAGTCGTTCCGTTCACATTTGAGCTGGCAACGCTGACAGCAGAGATCGGAGCTGAATTCCCGTCAGCGGGTCTCTCGCTTGGAGATCGGGGATGTCTGGCGCTTGCCCGCCAGGTCGATGCACCCGTTATCACCTCGGATCGGGCATGGGCTGACCTTGATGCGGGCATCGAGGTGGTGCTCATCCGATAGGCGCATGGGGCGTGTCCGACACATCTCGGCAATTTATGCTATACAATAATGATGTTGTGCTATACCATAAATTCATGAGCAAGGACATATATCTCCTCACGACCGGATCGCTCCTACGGCAGCGAAGGGAAGCGGCACGACTCACGCTTGCAGACGTGAGTCGAAGTTCAGGCGTCACGATCGCCCATCTCTCGCGCATCGAAAACGGGTTGGCTGATCCACGGCTATCGACACTTCAGCGTGTGCTCGACTCGGTGGGAGGCACGCTGTCGGACGTGGTGTCACCACGGACGGTGACTGTGCCGATCGATACCGTGCTTGAGCGTCGTGCAGTCGGCCAGCAGCGTGTCGATCGTGCCGGACTCGGTGCTTCAAGTCCGAGTGCCCGCCTTGATCGAAGGGAGCATTCGGGGGTCGACGTCACGGTGGAGCGTTCCGCAACGGAAGCATCGTGACCACGCCGGGCAGGGCCGAACTGATGAGAGCCGATAGTGAGTCAGACCGATCGCTTCGTCGGCTCTGGCTCGTTGCGGCGATCGACGCCACTGTCCCAAGGCCGGTGTTCCTCGTGGGTGGTGCCGCCGTTGACCTGCACACGGGTCGGTACCAGCCGACAGACGTGGACATCGTTGGTGTCGTGACCGCTGAGGATCGCAGTGCACTCGTGGACGCTGGCTTTGTTGAGACTGGCGGGCGTCATCTGCGCTGGGACTATCCCGATGGAACGAGCGACTTCGTGGAGTTTCCTGGGTCAGCACTCGATGGCACATTCGAGCAGATCCAACTGTCCGAAACGGTGACGATGAATGTCATCACCGTCGAGAGTCTCCTGGTAGACCGAATCGTCCAGGCAACCGACGGCACCGATGTGACGTTGGACGAGGCGTTGCGTCTGATCGTCGCAACGGCCGATCGGGTCGACTGGTTGGCTGTCGCCAGTGAGATCAGGGCCAACCCGGAGACCGCGTACGTTGGCTCGGTCGAAAAGGCCTATGAGCTATTGGTCGCCGCACGATTCCCAGAGATCGCCACCGCACATTTCGAATCCTCGTCGCCGCCCACCTGAGCGACCGGACGGGTTGGGCAGCTGCCGGCGCAGGGACGCGCCACCATGGTGGATGAGTCCGAGGTCGACCGCCGCCCAAGAGCCGCGGGACGAGGTACGGTCTATCCCACCCACGGAACAGGAAGCGCATGTGTTTTGAACTCGACTCGTCCCCACCCATACCTCACATCCATGGCAGCGCCGTTCGCCAGGAGCATCTGACGCTCACAGCCAGCGACGGCAACGAGTTTGCCGCATTCGAGGCCACAGCGGGGAGCGACAGCGCAGTTGTAGTGCTCCCCGACGTGCGCGGGCTGTTCCGGTTCTATGAGGAGCTGGCTCTCCGCTTTGCCGAGCACGGAACCGATGCGCTCGCTATCGATTACTTCGGACGAACCGCCGGCGTTGGTGTTCGGGACGATGAGTTCGACTACTGGCCCGAAGTCAACGCGACAACTATCGATGGCATCACGGCGGATGTTGGAGCAGCTGTGGAGCATCTGCGGAGGAACGTACCGGACCGTTCGGTATTCGTGGTTGGATTCTGCTTCGGGGGATCCAACAGTTGGCACATGGCAGCGGCCGATCTCGGATTGGCGGGTGCCGTTGGGTTCTATGGGCATCCCGATCGTCCTGATTTTCCGCAGGGCGCACCATCGATTCTCTCGAGGATCCCTGAGTTCTCGTGTCCAGTTCTCGCCCTCCAGGGTGGGGACGATCCCGGTATCCCGGTGGAGGTCGATGACCGATTCAGGGACGCCATGGCGGCCGCCGACGCTGACGGCGAGGTGATCGTGTACCAGGGTGCACCTCACTCGTTCTTCGACCGCAAGTACGACGAGTTCTCAACAGAGTCTGCAGACGCGTGGCGTCGTATTCAGGAGTTCATCGCCTC
>JAUVQC010000141.1 GCA_030598305.1 Actinomycetes bacterium | reverse complement strand
CTGGTGTCGCTGAAGTGGTCGTCGCTGTGCATGACAACGCTGTAGATCTGACGGCCAGCACGCTCTGAGGTTGCGAGCAGGACCTTGTCCGCCCACGGTGTATCCCCTGTCTTGAGGCCGGTAACTCCCGGGTAGGTCCCGAGCAGCTGGTTCGTATTCTTGAACAAGCGAGCTTTGCCGTTCGGATCCACAGGCATCGACACGAGTCGGGTCCTTGCGATGCGTCTGATGTCCGGGTATTCCTGGGAGGCAATGATGAGTGTGAGGAGATCTCTCGCGGACGAGTAGTGCCCCTCGGCATCGAGACCGTTGGGATTGGCGAAGTGCGTGTTCGTCATGCCGAGCTGGACCGCTCTCGTATTCATCATGGATACGAAACGTGGGATCGACCCATCACCGACATGGTCGGCCAATGTGAGTGCAGCATCGTTGCCCGATCGCACGAGCATCGCGATGAGAAGGTCACCGATGGACCACTGCTCCCCTACCACGAGACCAGCTGTCGAGCCGTGGGCAAGTGTGGCGAGCGAGGGGATGGTGACGATTTCACCGAGGTCAGAGTTCTCGAGGACGATGATCGCCGTCATCACCTTCGTCACGGAAGCCATCGGCGCCTGATCGTTGGCGTTCCACGAAAGGAGTACGACGTCAGCGGTTGCATCGTACGTAATCCAACGCTCTGCGGTGAGTCTCGGGATTTCGGGCACATCGGACTGGCCAACCGGTGCCGAGGCATGTGGTGAGCCGAGTAGAGACGCGACAAGCGCGAACGAGGTGAAGACAGTTGTAATCATCAGTGTTCGAGTAGCTTGCGAAGCCTACTGCGAACCAGCGTTTCTTGAATTATTGCGGACGCTTCGGACGTGTCGGCAAGGATTTCGGATGATCGCCGTTGGTTGTCGGGGTTGCGATGGCGAAGGAGCGGTGCGACCAATTGACCGAGTAGGTCGGTCTGCCTGTCAGCGGACAGCCGGATACCCCTGAGGTGCCTTGGCTCGAGTCCCCTGTTCAGGAGGCGGTGCGCGGCCCTGGCGATCTGGAGGTCGGTGTCGGTGTAGACCGGTGTCCCGTCGGGTAGGTCGGTCGGGTTGACGACGCCCTCTGCCTCGATCGCCTCGAGTTGTTCCGAAGAGAGGCCTGATGATCTCAGAATCTCTCGCGTGGAGAGAGAGACGCCAGACGAGGCGAAGTAGGTCTCCGGAGGAGGACCGCTGTCCGGTACCACAGGCGACTCAGTGCCTTTGTCCCAGGCGGAGAGCTTGGACTTGATCACCTTCAATGGCAGGTAGTGGTCGCGTTGTTCGGTGAGGACGTATTGGATCCGCTGCACATCGTCGTCGGTGAACATCCGATATCCGGAGGCTGATCTCCCGGGCTGGATGAGGCCCCTCGACTCGAGGAACCGCACCTTGGACACGGACACGTCAGGAAATTCGGGCCGGAGGAGGTTGATCACCTCACCGATCGTGTGGGTGCGCTGAGGAGGCGAGCCGACGGCCCTGAGTTCAGCCATGGCCTCGTGACACCCTGAGGTGATACTTGCCGATCATCAGCTCGTCCTCCTCCTTGAGCATGCCAGCGGCGTGTCGCTCGCCGTTGACATATGTGCCGTTCGTGGATCCGAGGTCAGACATCGACAGACCGGCCGTGTCGACGGAGAATCGCACATGCTCACGCGACACCGTCACATCCGGAAGGAATATGGCGGCTTCCGCGCCGCGACCTGCAACGGTATTGCCCGGTCCCAGAACGTAGGTCAATCCTGTTTGTGGGCCGCCTTCGATGGTGAGTGCCCACCCATAAGCGCCTGTGAGCCTCCCTGAGGAATCCTCGCGGGCGTCCTGTTGGCCTCCCGGCTCCCACGAGATCGTCGGGTCGTGTTCGATATCGACGTTCTCGGGAACGTCCCGCTGGGTGTCATCCATGGCTCCAGCCTACAGGCAAACCCTCAAGCAAGGGTTGAACCTCGCGGATGGATTCAGAATCCTGTCGCTGAGTTGCGGCGAGCGCCATGCGCTCCGTGCAACCCCCAAGGAACGCCATGCGTCCCTTCTACCCGGAGTTGTGGGGAACGCTGTGCGTTCCGTGCAACTCCCAAGGAACGCCGGAGGCGTTCCCGACTACCCCACCGATGCTTCGTAGCCCTGGGCGGTCAGGAGGTTGTCGAGCTGTGATGGGTGGGTTGCTTCGATGATGGCGAACCATCCCTCCCCGTACGGGTCGGTGTTCACGAGTTCCGGGTTGGTATCGAGCGCTTCGTTCACGGCGATGATCGTGCCAGACACCGGAGCGTTGACATCCGATACCGATTTCGTGGATTCGACCTCAGAACACGGCTCACCAGCTGTGACGCTTGAACCCAACTCGGGCAATTCGACGTATACAACATCGCCAAGCGCGTCCTGTGCAAAATCGGAGATGCCCATGCGTACCTTGTCGTCGTCCTCGAGCTTCGCCCACTCATGGCTCTCTGCGTACTTGAGATCTTCCGGGTACTGCATTGGTTCCTCCTGAACGTCTGGTGGCAATGCTACTTGGCAGCGGCAACGGCCTGTGACATATCACCGAGGTACTTGACACCCACCCAGTAGTACATCACCAGACCCGGGATCCCAAACGCGTACGCGATCCAGATCGACCAATCAGCGGAGAATCCTGTGCCGATATAGAAGGCGGTTACGGAGACGTACAACGCGAGCGTCGCGGCCTTTCCGAGCCACCGGACATCGAGCTTCGTCACACCGTTCATCCACCCGTACATCGCACCGATGCCGATGAGAAGTTCGCGTACGATCAACGCAACAGCAAACCACACGGGCAATACACCCACGATCAGGCCTGCGACCACCGCGACGACCACGGCGACCCTGTCTGCGAGTGGATCAAGGAACTTACCGAGTTCCGTTACCTGATCGAGTCGGCGGGCGAGGTAGCCATCGATCCAGTCGGTTGCTCCGATGACTCCGAGGAGTACACCGGCCCATCCATATTCCTGGGGAGCGAACACGAGCCATAGGAAGAGAGGAATCAGCGCGAGGCGGATGAACGAGATCGAGTTCGGGACGTTGAGGGCCTGTCCCACTACGGAACCAACGCAACCCGGAAACGAATACGGGCCAACTCCTGGTCGTCAAGGCTGACCACGAATGTGTATCCCTTTGCTTCGGCGAAGCTGATGTTGTGGAACGGGCTGACGATGGGTACGACGCTCGGCGACCCGGGTGGCAGGTTGGGAGGTGCGCCGACGCGCAGCATGCCCTTCGCCTCAACGCCTACGGCTTGGCCGTCCTCGTCGATGAGGGAGATGTGGAGCTCGAGGTCCCGCTGCCGATCCTCCGGTCCGACTTCGGCAACCATGGCAATACTGAGGTTGCGATGGGTTGCGGGCAGGCTTCTCACCGAGATGGTGTCGAATCCGCCACCGAGTATGAAGAGCTTCCCCGATTGGACCTGTGCTGCGTCGGCGAGCATCGCTGACGTGATCTTCATGATTCGTTGCCTCCCGGCTCGAAGTTGTACGTGCGTCCGTCAGGGTCGGACACAGTCACCACACGGGTGCCCCAATGCGTGTCGACGATGGGCGAACCCGATTGTCGTGAGATCGATGCAAGGTCGTCGGTCGAGAGAAATATCGAGGAGGAAACGTCTCCGAGCGCAACCTCGGCGAGAACCACGCTTGTGGCGTCGTTCGTGAAACGTCCTGCTCGGTGGGGTTCTTCCCCCCATCTGGTTTCGAAGGTGAAGCCGAGGTTCTCCCACCACGCGACGCTTTGTTGCCACTGGGTAGTTTCCCTATAGAGATAATTGATGCGCAGTGCGGTCATGGCGACGACGATAGCGCCACCATGACCATTGCATCGAGCCCTACGCGATCGTGAAGCGGGCCTGGAAGAACCGCAACGCCTCCGGCTCGTACGTGAACTTCAATCCCGTGATCGCTGTCCTGTTGCGATACACATCGATCACCGACTCGGCAACGACGTCCATGTGGGACTGGGTGTAGACCCGTCGCGGAATGGTCAATCGAACCAACTCCAGTTTCGGTTGGCGGTTCTCGCCCGTCGCCGGATCGCGACCAGCCGAGACGTTGCCTCGTTCCATGCCACGCACACCCGAGTCAACGTAGATGGCTGCGGCGAGTGCTTGTGCGGGGAACTCGTCCTGTGGGAGATGATCCAGGATCTTG
>JAUVQC010000116.1 GCA_030598305.1 Actinomycetes bacterium | reverse complement strand
GATGCGTCGAGGATGTCATGATTCATTGGATGCCTTTCCGTCAGTGATGGGGAAACGGTAGCAAGGGTTGTGTACCGACATGAGGTCAGCTGGACGCTGCCCGCCGGCTTCCGGCTGCGCCTTCGTCCAAGCTATAGTCGGAGAGGCACTGAATAGGAGGATTCGATGGCAAAACGCCGAACAACTTGGACCACATTCCTGACCCTTCTCGTGGCATTCGCGATGCTCACGGCCGCATGCAGCAGCGACAGCGAGGAAACAGGACCAACCGCAGCACCAGGATCCTGCGACGTCGCCGACCTCGAGCTGGTGACGGCCGGAACGCTGACCGTCGCGACCGGCGAACCAGCATTCCCACCATGGGTAGGAACGACTGATGGTGAGGGATTCGATGACCCCACCTCGAAGCTCGGCTTCGAAGCGGGCCTTGTCTATGCCATCGCGGCAGAACTCGGCTTCGCAGACACTGATGTTGTATGGACCCGAATCGGCTTCAACGAAGCGATCGCTCCGGGTGACAAACCGTGGGACTTCAATCTGCAGCAGTACTCGATCACCGAAGACCGCGACGAGGTCGTTGACTTCAGTTCGCCGTACTACGTAACGCGTCAGGCCTTGGTCGTCTATCCGGACTCTCCCTATGCGTCGGCGAAGACGATCGACGATCTCAAGGATGCGATCCTCGGCGCCCAGATCGGCACGACAAGCCTCGACTTCATCGAGGACGTCATCAAGCCGAACACTGACCCCAATGTGTACGACGAGAATGTCGACCTTGAGGCAGCGATGATCGCCGGACAAATCGACGGGCTCGTGCTCGACCTTCCAACCGGATACTTCGTCACTGCTGTCCAGGTCGAGGGTTCCATCATCGCCGGACAGTTCGAGACCGAGGCGGCCGCTCCCGACCAGTACGGCCTCTTGTTCGCCGAAGGAAACCCGCTCGTTCCTTGCGTGAACTCAGCCCTTGCCGCGCTCAGGTCGAACGGCACGCTGCAGGCGCTTGAGGACACCTACCTGACCCAGGATGGCGGTATCCCAACCATCACCGAGTAGCGCTAGGTGAGCGATCGATCGCCACTCGCCGAATTCCGTGGGGGTCCGGCATTGTTCGGACCTCCACACGCGCCGCGCGGTCGAGAGGAGGGCACCAGAGCCGCGATGATCGCGTTTGTCTCGACGATCGTGTTCATCGTTGTGGCGTTGTGGGCGATCCTGTCCTCCGATGCCTGGCCAGCCGTCCAGAAGCAGTTTTTCAACTGGGATCACTTCGTCCGGGTCTTCCCCAAGGTGCTCAGCGGATTCTGGCTCGACATCAAGATGTTCCTCTTTGCAGAGGTGGTCATCCTCGCGGTAGCCCTTGTGATCGCGATGATCCGATCACTCCGCGGACCGGCATTCTTCCCGTTGCGCGCACTCGCTGTGATCTTCATCGATCTGATTCGAGGTATCCCGGTGATACTCCTCATCCTCCTCCTCGGCTTCGGGATCCCCGCCCTGCAACTGCCCGGCGTGCCGAACGGGGCACTGTTCTGGGGGCTGACGGCACTTATCATCAGTTACAGTGCCTACACGGCAGAGGTGTATCGAGCCGGCATCGAATCTGTCCATGAGAGCCAACGCATGTCGGCTCGTTCGCTCGGCCTCACACAGGGCCAAACCCTCAGATATGTACTCGTTCCCCAGGCAATCCGTAACGTCATCCCCGCGCTCCTCAATGGGTTCGTCAGCCTTCAGAAGGACGTTGCGCTTGTACTCATACTGGGCATCAGGGAAGCGGTGAGGGAGGCCGACATCTATGCAGCGAGCACCTTCAATTACACCGGCTACATCGCAGCGGCCCTGCTCTTCCTCATCGTGAGTGTCCCGGTTGCCCGGTTCACCGACTGGTACACCGAACGTGATCGGCGCAAGAAACAGTCGATGAGTGCATGAGGACTCCGAAACTGGAACTCCGTGGCGTATGGAAGGCATTTGAGGACAAGGAGGTTCTGCGCGACGTCGATCTCATCGTCGGCCACCACGAAGTCGTCTGCTTGATCGGATCGTCGGGGTCTGGAAAGTCGACCATGCTCAAGTGCGTGAACCTCCTCGTTCCCATCGACGATGGAACGATCCTTCTCGACGGTGCGAACATCACCGCCCCGGGCATCAACGCAAATCAGGTGCGGGCGACCATGGGGATCGTGTTCCAGGCGTTCAACCTCTTCCCACACATGAACGTGCTCGACAATATCACCATCAGCCCACGCAAGGTACACGGAATCGACAGAACCGATGCAGAGGAGAAGGGGCGGGAACTCCTCGAACGGTTCGGTCTCTCTGACAAGGTAGCCGAATACCCAGACAGGCTCAGCGGTGGAGAGCAACAGCGGGTAGCCGTGATACGCGCCCTCGCCACCGAGCCCGATCTCATGCTCTTTGATGAGGTCACATCAGCTCTCGATCCCGAACTTGTCGCAGAGGTTCTGGATGTCATTCGTGGCTTGAAGAACTCCGGAATGACGATGGTCATCGCAACCCACGAGATGGGTTTCGCACGAGACGTTGCAGATCAGGTGTGCTTCCTCGATCAGGGACGCATCCTCGAGCACGGGCGGCCGGACCAGATCTTCTCAACGCCGCGCCAGCAGCGCACTCAGCAGTTCCTCCAGCGGATCATCGACGCGGGCCGTTTGTAATCATCAACCACGAGCTCGTACCGTCACAGTGTCGCGAGGTTTCGGCTTGATGACCCGCCCTCCCGTTCCGTTGTTCTCCGAGACGAGGAGATAGCCACTCGAGTCCCAGAGCGCGATCAGCGTGTCGGAGTCGTACTCGGAATCTCCGAACGTCGAGACCATCCCGCTGATGCGAGCTCCGCAGATCTCAACCTCAACCCCATCCGGACCGAGGAGGTGGGCGATGTCTTGCGGAAGGATCGAGCAGATCGCGTTGCCGAAGTCGTCGATGTAGATGACCTCGCCCGTCACGCTTCCGTCGCCGTGGCGTTTCGAGCCCCAAAGCGGAATCTTGATCGGATCATCGATCGGTGTACCGAGATCGGTAAGTTGCGCACCGGCGGCGAGGTGGGCGCCGACCGGGGCGAACAGGTCCCTTCCGTGAAAGGTCATCGTCACGTTCTTGAGCCAGTATTCGGGCTTGTCGAGCTCGACGAACTCGGTCAGCCACCCTTCGCTTCGCGCACGATCGAGACAAGAAGTGAGTACTCCGTTGTCAGGAGCGACGAAATAGTGGTCGCCTATGCGAGCAGCGACCGGCCGCCGGTCTGTGCCGACACCGGGATCGACCACGATGACATGCACTGTCCCAGCAGGAAAGAAGAAAGCGCTGTTGTTCACGACGAAGTTCGCCTCGCGGACGTCCTGCGGGGTGATGTGGTGCGATAGGTCGGTGACAACGGCGTCGGGAGCGATCCCGTAGATGGCACCATGCAGGACCGCGTCGCTCCCCTGCCGTGTACCGAAGTCGGTTGTAAGCGTGATGTTGGTCATGTTGTGCGTTCGCCCTTCTCCCACCAAGTTTCGATCTTCCGGATAATCTTCGTCCGGGTTTCTTCGTCCGCCCATGATGCCTCTATGGCAGAGAGCGAGAGCTGCCGCAGAGTCGCCTCGCTGAAACCGAGCCGGGTTGCGAGAGTGTCGAATTCTCCCGCCAGATCGGTGTCGAACATGGCCGGATCATCCGTATTGATCGTCACAAGCGCTCCTGCCTCGATCAGCTCAATTACCGGGTGGTCACTCCAGTGCTCCACCACCCCGGTGCGGAGGTTCGACGTGGGACAGACCTCGAGGGGGATCTGATGCTCGACGAGATACTCAACCAGTTCGGGATCTTCGACCGAGCGGACGCCGTGTCCGATCCGTTCTGCGCCCAGACTTCTCAGTGCTCCCCACACGCTCTCGGGACCGCCTTCCTCGCCCGCGTGGGCAGTGAGACGGAATCCCGCATCTTTCGCATCGCCATACACGGATGCGAACTGCTCGGGCGGATGTGCCACCTCATATCCCCCGATTCCGATACCGATCACGCCCGTCTCCCTTGCGACCTCCTTGATCGACGCGAGGGTCCGCGCCGATCCCTCAGGTCCGCGGTCGCGAACCAAATCCACGATCAACGCAACCTCCACGCCATCAACTCGGTCAAGGCCAGCCCGTATCGCGGTGGCGATGCCCTGCGGATCCAGACCATGATCACGAAAGTCGCTGGGGGAGAAGAACGCTTCCACGTACACGATGTTCTGATCGACAAGGTGTTGCGCCACGGCCTGCGAGATGAACTCAAAGTCGTCATAACTCCGCAAGAAGCCGTTCATCCACACCCAGGTCTGCATGAAGTGGGTGAAATCACGGTACGTGAACCAGTCAGCGAGTTGTACGGGTGTCTTGATCAGCGGGTCACCACCGTGATGCTCAATCAGGTCCCAGAGGGCCGACACCGGGATCGCACCCTCCAGGTGAAGATGGATCTCGGCCTTCGGCATGGTCGACCAGTTGCGCATTCTCCAATTCAAACAGACCCGCGCACTGACTACCCCAAGAAGGAGTCGGGAATCTCGACCACACGACTTCTCAGCCACTCGCCAAGGCCCTTGAGCGGCCTTCAAGCACGACAATATGCTCCACCTACGGCGGTCCGCCGGTTCCCGGTCGTCCTATAGGCATGTTCGCGTAACGACCGACGCTACGATCGGTCCTATGACACGACACGTTGACAAGCCGTGGGGACATGAGCTCATATGGAGCGAGACGCCCTTCTACACAGGTAAGAAGATCCATGTGGACGCAGGCAAGCGACTGAGCCTGCAGTATCACGAGACGAAACGCGAGTCGGTGTTCGTGATGTCGGGGACCCTGCTTCTCCATCTCGGACAGGGTGACGATGCCCGCGTCGTCACCCTCGTAGAAGGCGAGTCATACGACGTCCCCGCCCTCGAAGTCCACCGTTTCGAGGCACCAGCAGATACCGACGTCGATGTCATCGAAGTTGCAACGCCAGAGGTCGATGATGTCGTCCGCCTCGAAGACGACTACAGCCGCGAAGGAACCTCGGCCCCGTAGCGCTCGCCAGACGGTTTTGGCGTGTCCCGCGGGAATATCGTCCCGTACGCCACGCCAAAACGCTCTAGGCGTCGACAACCATGTTGGGGATTCCGTCGGTAACGGG
>JAUVQC010000108.1 GCA_030598305.1 Actinomycetes bacterium | reverse complement strand
CATCCTCATCAAGTACTGGTTCTCCGTGAGTGACGAGGAACAGGAGCGCCGATTCCTAGCTCGTATCGACGACACCGTCAAACGCTGGAAGCTCTCTCCGATGGACCTCGAGTCCCGGGCGCGCTGGGTCGAGTTCTCGAAGGCCAAGGACATCATGTTCGACCACACGGACATCAAGCAGGCGCCTTGGTACGTGGTCAACGCTGAGGACAAGAAGCGGGCCAGGCTCAACTGCATCAGCCACCTTCTCACGATGATCCCCTACGAGGACCGCACGCTCGGTACCATCGAACTCCCCCCTCGCCAGGACGACAGCGGCTATATCCGGCCGCCGATCACCGAGCAAACCTTCGTACCGCAGAAGTACTAGATCAGGATTCCTCGGCGTGGGCGGCGATGCAAGCCTTCTGGCCGTCGGCATGGGTCAGATACGTCTCGAAGAGATCGTTGAAGAGCGCTTCCCCATCGGAAGCATTCCGCCGCTTCAGTTCCTCGCTCAACTCAACGTTCCGGGTGGTGAACTCGGGTTCGCCATTCGAACCGATGCCGTCGCCGTTCTTCTCGTAGTACACATCGACGAAATCGAGCAAGCCGAGGTCGCCGGCGGCGTCGCCCACGATTTCTGAGTTGTCCCAGCACCACTGCTCCTGATCCGCACTCAACACGGACCCTCCGCCGCAGGCAGCAAGCACCAACGCACCGGCAATAATGCTGATCACCGTTCTCTTCATATCTCCGACCCTACTGCGACTCCCGACATCCCTCATACCTCGCGGGACTCGAGACGGTGGATCGCCAATGAAACCATCGCCGCGATCAGGAGGATCGTGACAACGATCGATCTCCAGTAATCGAAATCCCCACCCCGGATGAGCGAGTCGACCGCTCCCACCAGCGCGCCGGGGAGCCACGGCGCCAATGCACCGACGATGCTGAGGAGTCCGAGGATGATGAGCGCGCCAACCGATACGAGGGCAACACCGGGAACGCTCCGCAGAAACGAAGCTACGACCCCGACCAGCGCCACAGCGAACACGAGATACAGCATGAACAACAATGTGCCCGCGAGCACCGGTCCGACATCGAGCCACTCGAGAAGCACACCTGTCCCGACATAGGCGATCACCATGCCGAAGCTGAAAGTCGCCGCAGATGCCGCAGAGGCAACGAGGAATCGCGGTAGAAAGATGTCCCGTACCGATGCCCTGGTACGTAGGAACACCGCAATCTCGGCCTTCGCATCGAACGCGAGAGCGCCAGCCGCGATGAACGCGACTGCCAACATGCCGATCTGAATCGCGTTGCCCAGATACTGGGTGATCCCGTCGGGCGGCGTCATCGGGGGAACCGCGCCTATGGCCTCCTCCCCGAAAGATTCCATGAGATCGGGGAGGTACCGGGCCGTCAGTGGGCCGAGGATTCCGAACGAACCAAACACGGCGAGGAGGATCATCAGCCTCTGAGTCCGCCACAACCGGAACCATTCGAGACGCCAGAGTGTCATCGGGTCACCTCGAGAAAGACATCTTCAAGCGATGTCGTTCCCTTGGAGATTGACACCACACGGGAACCGCCGTCGGCGAGCACGCGAACGAGTTGCATCTCCGCTGCAGCCACGTCCGAGACCGTCACGACGACCTGCTCGCCAGGACCGACGTCGACCGTCTTCACCCAGCGCTGGGATACCAACGCATCCTTGACCTCCTCGGCTCCCGATCGGAGCTTCACCACGAATGTGTTCGTCATGAACCGGTTGAGCAAGCCATCTAGGGAGCCCTGATACATGATCTGCCCGCGAGTGAGGATCCCGATGTCGTCACAGACCTCCTGCACGTCATCGAGGATGTGGCTCGAGAACAGGACGGTGGACCTGCCGCGCAGCGCACCGACCAGGTCGAGCACCTCGCGTCGTCCCGCAGGATCGAGCGCTGCTGCAGGCTCATCCAGAAGCAGGAGGTCGGGCTGATTCACGACCACCGCCGCCAGGCCGAGGCGCTGCAACATGCCGCGGGAGTAGCCCTTGACCCTGCGGTATGCGACGTCGCTCAGACCCGCAGTCTCAAGCACTTCGTCCACGGCGGATTCCGGGATGGCGCTGCCCGCGAGGTTTCGCGAGAGGTCGACGACCTCTCTCCCTGTCAGCCACCGGTCGAACTGAGGCGTGTCCGGTAGCACCCCTACCGAGGGTGTCTCCACAGCCGCAGATCCGTCGGTCGGCCTCCGGAGACCGGCAAGGATGCCGAGCATCGTCGTCTTGCCTGCCCCATTCGGTCCTACCAACCCATACACGGACCCACGCGTGACTTCGAGGTCAACGCGGTCGAGCGCGGTGACGTCTCCGTAACGTTTCGTCAACGCAGATGTGCTGACGATCAGGTCAGCTGTCACTACAGGTTGCCGCGCTTTGCCTGCTCGCGCTCGATGGACTCGAAGAGTGCTTTGAAGTTCCCGAGGCCGAATCCGGTTGCACCCCTCCGCTCGATGAACTCGAAGAAGACGGTCGGTCGGTCCTGCAGCATCTTGGAGAACACTTGGAGGAGGTACCCGTCATCGTCCTGGTCAACGAGAATGCTGAGTCGTTCGATCTCGTCCCAATCGAGGTCGACGTCCGAGAGGCGCTCCTTGGCCTCGGGGTAGTACTCGTGGGGAACATAGATCGTCTCGATGCCCCTGCTATGGATGTCCTCGATGGAAGTTTGCAGGTCATCGGTTGACAACGCCAGATGTTGGACGCCCGCAGAGCGGTAGAAATCGAGATACTCCTCGATCTGGCTCTTCTTCTTGCCCTGGGCCGGCTCGTTGATCGGGAGCTTGATGATCCCGTTTCCTCCGGACATCACCTTGGACATGAGTGCCGTGTATTCCGTCGAGATCGCATCATCGTCGAAGTGCTTCAACATGGTGAACGAGAAGATCCGGTCATAGAAGTCCACCCATTCGTTCATCTTGCCGAGTTCGACGTTGGCAACGACGTGGTCGACGGCGTGGAGCCCCGTGGAGCGCGCGATCGAATCCTTGCGGGCCTCGAACCTCGGGTCGTCACCGTCGAGCTCGATGAGCGAGTGCACCGTATCGCCATACGCCTTGATGGTCCCCTGGACCATCCGACCGGTGTCGTTCTCGATCACGATCGGTTCCATGTGCGGCTCAGCGCCTCGCTCGGTCGCGCTCTCGAAGGCCGCAAAGGCGTCCGGTACGAGGAAGCCGACGTCCTTGACTCCGGGACCATGAAGCTTCACGTGGTCGGCGATCTCGTGGTCCGGGCCCTGGGTACCCGAAACGATGAAGGAGATCTGGTCCGCCCTCAGGAGATAGGAGGAGCGGTCCCGAACGCCGGTTTCAGGACCAGCATATCCGACGATCTCGAACCCGAGCAGGGACCGGAACGCCTGCGCAGTCATGAATGCGTTCCCGACCCACCATTCGATCGGCCCGAAGCCCTTCATCGGGAACGGGTCGTTGGATGCGAATTCCTTTGCCCTCAATGTCAGGTCGGTGTCCATGTGCCTCCTCGGTGACTCGTTGACAATCGTAGAGAGGGCTCGTGCCTTGCGCGTTCAGCTTGGACACGCGCACTCGCGTACCATGGGCGCCAGAAGCCCCAAGGAGTCCCATGCCGTACTATCGATCAGTGGGGGAGATCCCCGCGAAACGCCACGTCCAGTTCCGCCAGCCGGACGGTTCCCTATACGCGGAGGAACTGATGTGAGAGGAGGGCTTCTCCTTCGACTCTGCACTGCTCTACCACAAGCACATCCCGACCGGTCTCAAGTCGATCGAAGCTGTCGAGGCCGAGGATCAGGGACACACCCCCAACCACCCACTCATGCCGCGACACTTCAAGACGCACCAGCTCAAGGCGGGAGGCGATGCCGTGCGAGCGAGGGCACTGCTCATGGCGAACGAGGATTGCGCCATCTCGTACTTCGTCGGATCGGATGACTCTGACCTCTACAAGAACGCGACGGGTGACGAGATGGTTTACATCGAGCAAGGCACCGGCGTGCTCGAAACCGTCTTCGGCGCCATTTCGTTCGGTCCTGGCGACTACCTGATCATCCCGGCCTCGGTCATCCACCGGTACGTACTTGACGAATCGTCCGATCCGGTCAGGGCATTGGTCCTTGAAACACGTGGCCACATAGGTCCCCCAAAGCGGTATCTCTCGCGCAACGGGCAATTGCTCGAGCACGCCCCGTACTGCGAACGCGACCTGCATGGCCCGACGGCACCGCTCCAACGCGAAGCCTCAAACGTCGAAGTTCTCGTGAAGCACAAGGGCGGATTGACCCGGTTCGTTTACGAGCACCACCCATTCGATGTCGTGGGCTGGGATGGCTGTCTGTACCCCTACAAGTTCTCGATCCATGACTTCGAGCCGATCACGGGGCGTATCCATCAACCTCCGCCGGTCCACCAGACCTTTGAAGCACCAGGTGTGGTCGTGTGTTCGTTCGTTCCGCGACTCTTCGACTACCACCCGGACGCGATCCCCGCTCCCTACAACCATGCGAATGTCGACAGCGACGAGGTTCTGTTCTATGTGGATGGCAACTTCATGTCGCGCAAGGGTTCCGGTATCGAGCGTGGCTCGATCTCACTCCACCCCGCAGGCCACACCCATGGTCCACAGCCAGGGTCCGTTGAGGCTTCGATCGGCAGAGAGGGGACCGAGGAACTCGCGGTGATGATCGACACCTTCAGACCACTCGACCTCGGGCCGGGAGCCCGCGATTGTGAGGACGATGGCTATGCATGGACATGGCTCGAGGGTCGATGAGACTCGTCCTCGACGCGCGAACCGCAGCGTTCGCTGCCCTGGTCGACTACGCAGGCCTTTTCCCGCCCGCCAAGCGGTCGATGCAGGACGCTGTTGACGAGTATCTGGCTCTACGTGATGGCAACCACGCATGGGTCGCGGGGCGATTCCTATGCCGTGCGTCCCAACTCACTGAACTCGCGTCTGTCGCAACGACCACATTCCGGTCTGGCGAACCACCTTGGGAGGTGGCGGTTGTGTTCGATCTTCCACCCGGTGAATCGGCCGCGCTGGCGATTGACTTCCAAGCCGAGATGGACCCTGTCATGACTGTCGCCGCGGCTGAGGCCCGACTGCCTGGAGCCACACCATCTGCCACCGACGCACTGCTGGATGCCATGCTCTCCGTGGCGACTGACGTCGTGCCGTTCATCGAGGTCAACAGGGACACTTCGATCACCGACCAGGTCGACATCATCGCCGATGCACTTGGCCGACGAAACAGGGTCGGTGGTGCGAAGCTGAGATGCGGCGGCCTGACCAAGGATCTGTTTCCGACTTCCGCCGAAGTTGCGGAATTCATCGTGACGGCGACGAGGCGCAGGCTCCCCTTCAAAGCAACCGCAGGACTCCATCAGCCGATCCGCCACTTCGATGACAGCATCGGGATTGAACGACACGGGTTCCTCAACATCCT
>JAUVQC010000016.1 GCA_030598305.1 Actinomycetes bacterium | reverse complement strand
CTGCTCACCGAATCGCCGATCCTCATCCTTGACGAGGCAACGTCCGCAGTCGACAACGAGACCGAAGCGGCCATCCAACGGTCGCTCGAACGCATTGGGCATGACCGGACGATGATCGTGATCGCGCACCGTCTCTCGACGATTCGTCACGCCGACGTCATCTATGTCATAGACGACGGCAGGGTCACCCAGACGGGAACACACGACGAACTGATCGACGTGTCGGGCATCTACCGAACGCTGTGGAACGTCCAAACGGGAGAACGACTGACGATCGACGACTGACGATCGGATCCTCACCGTACATCCGCATTGTTTTCGCGAGCCTGATCGGTTCTCTTGTATTTAGTTGGTGTTACTTGATACAAAATACCCATGGCTCAAGACATCTCTCCGTTGACGCCCGGGACCGGACCTCATCAGGCTCGTCCTCCCTGCTCAGAGGCCCGAACTTCACACCCGGGCGTCACGGAAACTCCGACGACGAGCACAACGGTGAGTCGGCGAAGGATCATTTCACCGATCATCGAATCCGTTTCACCGGAGGGGATGGCAGCCACACATGCCTATGTCCGCCGGTACTGGATTCCCATCATCGGTCCGGGAGCGGTCGCCGACCTGCTTCGACTCACCGCCGCCGCACATAGCGGCCGCTCCCTACCCGAACCGGTGCACCTTGCGTCCTTGTTGAGCGCACGACTCGTCCGCAGACAGGACAACACGCTGTATGTTCCCGACACTGTTCGTCCCCTCGACCGATCGCTTGTCAGGAGGCTGCCACCCTCGATCCGGAGGACGCACCCCTCCCGTATGAACGCTTAGCGCCCGACCCCTACCCTGTGGGTGTATGACCGACGCACCACATCGTGTTCGTCCAGCGGACGCTCAGGGATCCACGTTCTCCGCCATCCTCGACATCCGCCCGCATGCTTTGTCGACCCCGACGCTCCCTGACGCCGTTGCTGTGTCGGCCGAGGTGCTGATGTCGGATCCAGCGAGATTCATCGACGGCACATCGGACGCCGTCCTCGTCGTGTGTGATATCGGCGTGAGGTCAGATGTCATCGCAACCCAGCTTCACCTCGACGGCTACGAGACCGTTGCATCTCTCGAGGGGGGTATCGCCGCGTGGTCGGAGGCTGGATACCCAACGCGTGCGCCCGCCGGCCTTTCCGCCGATGAGTACATTCGATACGACCGCCAGCTGAAGCTCCCCGACTTCGGCATCCAGGTGCAGCAAGCCGTCCGGGATGCGAGGGTCGCGATCGTCGGTGTCGGCGGACTCGGTGTGCCCGTCCTCTCCTATCTGACAGGCGCAGGAGTTGGCCATCTCACCATCATCGATTCGGACAACGTTGAGATATCCAATCTCCACCGTCAACCTATCTACTCGATGCTCGACATCGGTGAACCGAAGGCAGAGGTGGCTGCCGCGTACGCCGCAGCCCTCAACCCGACGATCGAGATTGCTCGGGTGACTGCGAGGATCGATGAGTCGAACGCCGCGGCTGCCCTCGCTGGCCATGACGTCGTGGTGACCTGCACCGACAGCTTCGAAACAGCCCACGCGATCAACGCAGCAGCAGTCGAGCTCCGTATTCCGATGGTGTTCGGCTCCGTGTATCGAAGCGAGGGTCAATTCGCTGTGTTCGATGCAACAGCGGGGCCATGTTATGCGTGCATCTTCCCGCCACAGCGGGGTAGCGCGGGACTCGACTGCTCCATCGTCGGTGTCCTCGGTCCCGTCACCGGCGTTGTGGGCTCACTCCAGACCGTGGAGACACTCAAAGTCATCGCGGGTAACAGTGGGAAGATCACCGGTTCGCTCAAGCTCTACGACGCTCACACCGAGACGATCGAGACGCTGACGACAAAGAAGGACCCCGCATGCGGGACGTGCGGCACCTGAGCAGCTAGTCCCAGATATTGGCCTTGCCTGCCTGGCCGGTGACGGCGCCGTCGCCCAACCCCGACGCGACCGGCGACGAGGCCTTCACCGCTGTAGGCGCAGACTTGGCACTCGCCGCAATCTGATGCTGGGTCGTGGTGGTGGTCGAATCCGGTGGGATGGTGGTCGCTGGAGGTTGGGTGGTGGTTGTCGTTGCTGGGGGTTGGGTGGTCGTCGTGGTCGTACCGCCACCGTTGAGGCCTGGAGCAGCTCGCATGAAGATGACTGTCACCCAGATGACGCCGTTGCCATCAGTCTTGACGCCGACACCCACATAGTTGTAGTCGCCAAGGATGTTCCCCCTGTGGCTGGACGAGCTCATGAAGGCGTTGTGAAGGGCGTTGATGTCCACTCCCACTCCGACGTTCTCACCGAGCGCCTGCCACACACCGGTGACGCTGCTGAGGGATGTGTTGTGGTAGATCTCGCCCCGATCCAACATGGCAGCGCTGTGGGCCCTGGCATCATCAGTGAGGTCCCAGTAGGTCTCGAGCGGCGCAAGTCCGTTGCTAGCGCGGCTGGAGTTGATCTTGCCGACCAATGTTCCCTCCGGACCCGCGAACGCCGGTATCGCAAGGCCAACGACCATGACGGCGACCGCCATGACCATGATCAGGTATCGATAGGGGTTTCGCATCTCGGAGCTTCCTCCCACGGAGAGCATTCGTGTTGCTTCTCTCCGTATCGGAACTCCGCCGCGAACGGTTTAGGGATATGAACTCAGAACTCGGAGCTGTCAGGCAACTCCCAAGGAACGCCGAGCGTCCCGACCAGGGACATCAACTCAGATCCCGGAGCTGCCATGCAGCTCCCAAGGAACGCCGGAGGCGTTCCCGGTTACGTCATTGAGCGGGCGACCTCGACGAGCGTCCGGACACCAAAGCCGGTTCCACCCTTTGAGATGTAATGCTCGTTCTTGTCAGCGCGAGCGGGACCAGCCACATCGAGGTGGACCCAAGGCGTATCGCCTACGAACTCCGACAGGATCAGCCCGGCGGTAATCGCACCACCCCACCGGCCAGCGGTGTTCTTCATGTCCGCGATGTCTGACTCGATGAACGATTTGTACTCAGCCTCAAGGGGCATGCGCCACATCTTCTCACCGGCAGCGTGGGCCGCCCCACCAACGATGGCAGCGGCTTCGTCGTCGGATGCGAACAGCCCACCGATCGACGGTCCCAGGGCGACCTTGCATGCGCCGGTGAGTGTTGCGATGTCGACGATCAGGTCGGGTTCTCCCTCTGCCGCGAGCGCCAGGCCGTCGGCAAGCACGAGGCGGCCTTCAGCGTCGGTGTTGAGCACTTCAATGGTCTTCCCGTTGTAGGCGCGCATGACGTCACCGGGCTTCTGAGCAGACCCGCCGGTGAGGTTCTCCGTCAACGGCGTGATCGCGACGACGTTCACCTTCAGTCCGAGTTCGGCGATCGCCTTGACCGCACCGAACACAGCGGCTGCGCCTGCCATGTCCGTCTTCATCGTCTCCATGCCTGCAGCAGGCTTTATGGAAAGTCCGCCCGAGTCGAAGACGATCCCCTTTCCGACGAAGGCAACGGTCTTGTCCGCACCCTCAGGTGAGTACCTCATCACGACCATTCGCGGAGGGCGATCGGCACCGAGGTTGACCGCTATGAGCCCGCCGAAGCCAGCCTCAATGATCTCGCCCTCGTCATAGACCTTGACATCGACATCGGTCGAAAGTCCGGATGCAACGTCGGCAAGCGCCGTTGGTGGTTTGTCGCCTGCTGGCCTGTTGACGAGGTCCCGTGCGAGGATGACGCCATGTGCCACCGCTGTGGCAGTTGCGATCTCCCCGTTCGCATCGGCGTCGCCGACAAGTGTGAGCGATGCGATCTTTGATGGCTTCGGATCAGACTTGTACTCATCAAAGGTGTAGGCGCCGAGCAGGGTTCCCATGACGACCGCACCTGTCGCTCCGTCAATATCAACCTGATGTACAACGGTTGCTACCGATGCGTAACCCTTTGCAGCACGCGCAGAAATGGCAGCGGCCCTTCGGACTGACTCGATGTCTACATCATCACCAAGCCCGACAAGGAGAGCTTCCGCGGTGGGGCCATCAGGAGTCTCCACAAAAAGCGTCTGGCCAGGTTTGCCTGTGAAGTCTCTCGCATCCATAAGACGGGTCAGCGAATCGAGGCGAGGCCCGGTTTCGACTGCCGCTGTCCGATCGGCGTACACGGGAATGATGATGATGTCGGCGCCAGTGGCGTCGCCTGTTGTGATATCGATCACGAAGGATCCTCTCTGGTGGGTGATTATTCGAGTGCGGCGGCGATGCGTCGCGCCACCGTTTCTGGGTCGAAACCGAAAGCCCCGGCAAGCCTCCCGGCCGGTGCCGATGCCCCGAAGCGGTCGATACCGATCGCTTCGCCGCCGTGGATCGTGAAGCCGCGCCACAGCGCGGTGGTACCTGCTTCGAGCGTGAAGACGGGCAGATCCATGCCGAGCACCTGCTTTTGGTACTCGTTTGGCTGCGTAGTGAAACACTCGACACACGGCATCGAGACGACCCGCAATGAGATGCCTTCGATGGAGAGTTCCTTCGCCGATGCTTCTGCCAGCCCGACCTCGGAACCCGTTGCGATCACGACCACATCGGTTCCATCACGGCGGACGTAACCACCGCGATGCACAAGATCGCGATCCGGCGCAGTATCCGGCACGGGAAGCCCCTGCCGTGTGAGAATCAGGGCAGTGGGCCCATCGAGACGATTGACCGCGTGCTCCCACGCGATGGCGGTCTCAGTTGGATCCGCGGGCCTGACAACATGGAGGTTGGGCATCACCCGGAGCGCGGCGAGGTGCTCGACGGGTTGATGCGTCGGCCCGTCCTCACCGAGGAAGATCGAGTCGTGCGTCCATACGTACACAGCGGGCACTCCCATGAGTGCGGCCAGCCGAACGGACGGCCGCATGTAGTCGGAGAACACGAGGAACGTGCCACCAAAGGGGCGGACACCGCCGTGCTGGGTCATGCCGTTCATCACGGCACCCATGGCGTGCTCCCTGATGCCGTATCGCATGTTGCGCCCTGTCCTGTCATCTGCTGAGAAATCAGTCGAGTCAGCAATGAGCGTGTTGTTGGAGGGGGCAAGGTCCGCTGATCCGGAGATCACATCGGGACGCATCGCTGCGAGCTGTTGGATGACCGATTCGCTCAGCTTGCGGGTCGCGACGAATGACCCCGCCTCGGCCTCCGGGGCATCGAGGAGCACCTCTCCGGGCGACCAGGCCCGATCCCAAGCGGTGGCTCTGTCGGGATCGTCTTGTGCAACGCGTCGTTGCCGACCATCCCATGTTTCCCGGGCTTCGATGCCGCGCTCCATGGCATGTGCAAAGAACTCATACACCGCGTCGGGGACCACGAAGTCAGGTAATGCCCAGTTGATGGACTCCTTGAAACCCAGGATCTCGTCAGGCCCGAGTGGGGATCCGTGCGAGGATGACGTGTCCTGTTTGGTCGGGGCGCCGAACCCGATGTGGGTCTTGCATGAGATAAGGGTCGGGTGTCCTTCGTCCACGAGCGCGGCATCGATCGCATCTGCGATCGCTTGGCGGTCGTGGCCATCAACGGTGATGGTCTGCCAGCCATATGCCTCAAAGCGCTTCGGCACGTTTTCGGAGAACGCCAGGTCTGTCGATCCGTCGATCGTGATGGAGTTGTCGTCGTAGAAGACAATGAGCCTTCCGAGGCCGAGATGGCCCGCCAGTGATGCCGCCTCTGAAGCAACCCCTTCCATGAGGTCCCCATCGCCACAGAACGCGTAAGTGTGATGATCGGTGAGGTCGGTGCCGTGGGATGCCCGGAGGTGTTCCTCGGCCACCGCCATGCCGACAGCCGTACCGAAGCCCTGCCCGAGGGGTCCGGTCGTGGTCTCGATGCCGAGCTCGGGGGCATACTCGGGATGGCCCGCGGTCTCGGACCCCCACTGACGGAACTGCTCGAGGTCATCCATCGCAAGGGGGAACCCGGAGAGGTGCAGCAGACTGTAGAGCAGCATCGAGCCGTGGCCGTTGGAGAGGATGAATCGGTCCCGATCGGGCCATCTCGGGTCCGTCGGATCGACCCTGAGGTACCTGGACCAGAGAACGACCGCGATATCTGCCATCCCCATCGGCATCCCGGGGTGCCCGGAGTTCGCCCTCTGGACGGCATCCACCGAGAGAACTCGAATCGTGTCCGCCGCCTGCTGTTCCACTGGTCTGGTCATCGAACCTCCTCGAGAGGGCAGGGTAACGTCGGGCAGTTTGCTGGACTCTGGCGACTCACACCGAGAGTGTCACCGTGTCGAAGTCCTTGAGATACACAAGTTCGATGTCGTCGCTGGCGAAACCAGCCGTCGCGAGGCCATACATGAAGTCCCTCCCACCATCAGAGAGGAACCAGTCATGGATCGGAATCACGTAACGCGGTCCGACCAGACGTGTGCGGTCGACGCCTGAGACGAGACTCCCCCACGGTGCAGAAAACGGCATGGCAAGGATCGGCATCGACTCAACGAAACTGTGACAGTCCCCCGGGTGGCTCAGGACGCCCTCGACGTGGAATCCCGTGTTCTGTGGTCCCGGACCGATTGGAATCCTCTCATGAGGTGCGGCGAATTGCGGTGTGCCGCTCGTGACGGCATCCATCCCGTCAGAAGCGAGGATCGCCTGCAACGAAACGGTTGTCTCCACCTCGGCATCGTTCGAACGCTCGAGGATCGATCTCACAAGGTTGGCGTTCACGTGATCAGCGTGCTCGTGGGTGATCAGTATCCGGTCGACCCCTTCGACCATCGAGACGTCGAACCGATCGTCCTGTGCCGTGAAGATTCCGGGATCCAGCAGGGTTCTCTTCCCGTTCGCCTCGACGAGCAGGCATGCGTGGGCGAGCTTGGTGATGGTGACGTCCATGGGCGAACCGTAGTGGCTACTCAACCACCTTGTAGGCACGGTCGGTGCGGTTGAGACGCTCAACGCCGTCGTGTGTCACGGTGACGATGTCCTCTATGCGCATCCCCCACTCCCCCGGGCTATAGATCCCCGGTTCGATGGAGAACGCCATGCCCTCCTCGAGCACCTGGTCGTTCCCCGCAACAAGGTACGGATGCTCGTGGGTGTCCATCCCGATGCCATGGCCGGTCCGGTGGATGAAGAGGTCACCGAAGCCGCCATCGGTGATGATCGCCCTCGCAACGGCATCGACGGACTCGGCGGTGACTCCGGGCTTGACATGCTCGACAGCTGCCGCCTGAGCCTCGCGCAGCACCTCGTACGCAGTGTCGAATCCATAGGGAGCCACCCCAACGACGAACATACGTGTCGTGTCTGAGGCGTAACCGTCCTGATGGCCACCGAAGTCGACCACAACCGCGTCGCCGTGTTCGATTACGCGATCGCCCGGTTCGTGATGGGGAGAGGCGCCGTTCGGCCCCGACGCAACGATCCAGAACTCCATCGTCTCGTGGCCGTCCGCCGTGGTGCGCTCCGTGATCTCCCGCGCGACATCACGTTCACTCCTGCCTGAGAACTGCACGTGCTCCATCTGGCCAACAACGCCATCGACGGTTGAAGCGGCGGTGCGGAGCTTGGCGATCTCGGCGGGCGACTTGCGGATGCGGAGGTCGGCCATGAGGTCCGAAGCTTTCGCGAACGACCGGGGAGAGTTCACAGCCTGGAGGTCGACGAGGAACCGCGACCATGTCTCGTCCCCGATAAGCACCCTGCCGGCGTCCGCGAGATGACCATCAACGATGGCGATCGGGTCTTCGGTCTCGCCCCAGCCCTGGATCGTGAGAGGCAGCCCTTCGGCATCGATCCGTGGTGCCTCAAGATCTGGCACGACAATCGTGCCACGGCCCTCGGCGGGGAGCACGAGCATCGTGAGGCGCTCAAGCGCCATTGCCTTGTACCCGGTCAGATACGGGAGGTCTGAACCGACCGAGAGACAGAGCGCATCGATGTCTCGATCCCGCATGAGCTGCTGGGCGGCGGCGATCCGCTCTGCGTGCCCACTCACAGCGCAGCCTCGAGGGCTTCACGAGCGTGGTACGAAGATCGCACGAGCGGACCCGACTCGACATGGCTGATCCCGAACGCTTCTCCGGCGTCCTTGTAACCCTTGAAGACATCTGGATGGACGTAGCGGTCGACTCTCCGGTGTCGCGCTGTGGGACGGAGGTACTGGCCGATGGTCACGATGTCCACGCCTACGGCGTTGAGGTCCGCCAGCGCCCCGACGATCTCGCCATCCGTCTCACCCATACCGACGATGAGGCCAGACTTCACGGATCGCGACGGGTTGGCCCACTTGGCGCGCGCAAGGAGCGTGAGTGAGCGGGCGTAACTTGCTGCGGTACGAATCTCTCTCTGGAGTCGGAGCACGGTCTCTGTGTTGTGGTTGAGGACGGCTGGTTTGGCTCCCATCACGATGTCAAGCGACTCGGTGTCCCCCTTGAAATCCGGAATGAGCACCTCAACATCACAATCGGGGAGGCGTTCATGGATCTCAGCAATGGTGCGAGCGAAAATCGATGCTCCACCGTCGTCGAGGTCGTCACGGTTCACCGACGTGAGGACCGCGTAGTTGAGGCCCATTTCAGCAATCGCCTCGGCCGCGCGGACCGGCTCATCCTCGTCGACCTCACCGGGTTTCCCGGTCTTGACGTCACAGAACGAGCATGCCCTCGTACACGTATCGCCCAGCAGCATGAGCGTCGATGTACCCGAGGTCCAACACTCGTAGATGTTCGGACAACCAGCCTCTTCGCACACCGTGTTGAGATCGAGCCCACGGTTCAGCTTCTTGAGCTCCATGAACTTCGGGTCGGACATGTCGACGCGGACCTTCATCCACTTCGGCTTCTCCGGTTCGCCGGCCAGAAGACCGTGGACCATGAGCGGTACCTCACCGTTAACTGATGGGCTGAAGACTCCATCGGTAACCATCCGGTCGACCTCGAAAGTCCGCTTCCCCGTTCCCCTTGCAAACGCTCCGAGCTGCGTCTCCGTAGCGTCCGCACCGGACAATCCACCGACGTGGGGCAGGAGGGCATCGATGACCTCCTCAATGGAGATCGTGCGGCCAAGCAGCTCGGTGAGCGATGTCACCGCCCGATCCGCGATGCCGCATGGCACGATATTGCCGAAATACGCCATCTGTGGATCGACATTGATCGCAAAGCCGTGCGTCGATACACCACGCGATACCCGCACGCCGATAGCAGCGACCTTGCCACGGTGCGTCCAGACGCCAGTCAGACCTGGCTCGGTCCAGGATTGGACACCGAGGTCGGTGAGGGTTGCCATAACCACCTGTTCGATGCGCCGAACGTGGCCGACCACGTCGAAACCGTCTGTCACCCTCGGAACTGCAACGATTGGGTACCCGACGAGCTGACCGGGTCCGTGATAAGTGATATCGCCACCCCGGTCGACGTCGAGCATGGTTGCTCCGATGCCCGCGAGGTCGTCGCGTGAGATGGTCAGGTTCGAGCCATCACCGTTGCGCCCAACCGTGTAGGTGTGGGGATGCTCGAGGAACAGCACGTAGTCATCCGCGGTGCGACCGGTCGTCCGTCCCTCCCAGATCGCCCTTTGGAGATCCCAGGCCTCTTCATACGTCACACGTCCAAGCCAGCGATTCCTGAGAACGCCGCTCTCTGTGGCGGTCGAGGTCACTTGAGTTCCTGGTCCCAATCCCACGTCTCGAGGTTCTCCTTGATGCGGCTGAGGAACAGCACGGCGGTGGAGCCATCGAACACTCGGTGGTCCCAGCTGAGACCCAGGTAGCCGACATGATGAATGGCGATGCTGTCAGAGCCGTCGGGCATCTCAACGACGACCGGACGTTTGACGATCGTATCCGTTGACAGGATCGCTGCGTTCGGCGGCGGAATGATCGGAGCCGACATGAAAGAACCGAATGGGCCGGGGTTCGTGATCGAGAAGGAGTACCCGTGGAAGTCATCGGGACCGAGCTTGCCCTCGCGAGCCGCGGTGGCCGTCGATTTCATCGATCGCGCTATTGCACGCAGCGTCATCGAGTCGGCTGCCGGAATGTTCGCGACCACGAGGCCCTTCTGATCAAGATCGATTGCCAGTCCGAGATTGACCTGCTTGTGGAACGTATGGGTGCCGCCTTCGAGGTCAAACTGCGAATTCACCACCGGGTAGGCGGCGAGCGCCTCCATGGTCGCCCGTGCTATGAATGGCAGATAGGTCAGAGAGAACCCTTCGGCTTGCTTGAACGCATCCTTGTTCGCCAGTCGAGTCCTTGCCACACGTTCGTAGTCAACCTCAACAGACGTCCACACATGAGCTGCAGAGCGACGTGCTTCGGCCATGTTCTCAGCGATCACAGCTCTGATACGCGGGATCGGTTGTGTCTCGCCGGCAATCGCTGGTGCACCAGCGGGCGGTGGACGACTGACAACTGACGACTCGGGCCTCGATTCTGCTGCCACCACGGCTCGTTCGGTTGTCGTTTGTCCTTTGTCGTCAGGCTGGCGCGCTAGGAACTGCTCCACGTCCTTGCGTGTGATCCGGCCTCCGTCCCCTGTACCGGGGACCATGGCGAGATCGATGTTGTTCTCGGCTGCGAGCTTGCGCACGACCGGCGAGATGATGGCTCGCCGTTCCCGACCCTCAGCCTCAGCCGGGGGAGCCGCGTCAGGCACCGATTCTGTCTTTGCTGTTTCGGCGTCCGCCGCCTCAACCTCGTCCACAGTTCCTCGTTCCGTCTTCTCCCCCTCATCCGCCAACACACAGATCGCGGTCCCAACGTCCACCGTTGTTCCGGCCGGTACGAGGATTTCAACGAGTATTCCGCCAGCAGGGGAGGGAATCTCGGTGTCGACCTTGTCGGTTGATATCTCGACAAGGATGTCATCCTCGGCGACGAACTCGCCGATCTCCTTCACCCAGGCGAGGATCGTGCCCTCGGTGACAGTCTCTCCGAGTTGGGGCATCGAAATCGTTGTGGACATGCAGCTACTCCTCCTTGAAAGGCCCTAGTGCAGGCCACGCCCGGCCGCGGCCATGAGCGTCTCGCCGATTGCTTCTGAAACCGTTGGGTGTGCGTGGATGAATGCTGCTGCCTCGGACGGCAGCGCCTCCCACCCGACCGCATACATGAGCTCGTGGATCATTTCGCCAGCACCGGGCCCGACCACCGTCGCGCCGAGGATCGGACCATCGGTCTGCGAGACGATCTTGACGGTTCCCCCGACCTCTCCAAGGATGATCGCTCGTCCGACGCCTCGCATACCGTGCTCCACCGCTGTGACATCGAAGCCGTCGTCAGCAGCAATTGCCGCAGTTCTGCCAACCCATGCGATTTCAGGATGCGTATACACAACCATGGGGATGGCGTTGTAGTCGACCGCGGCGGTCTTCCCTGTTGCGATGTGTGTAACAGCGGCAATGGCCTCTGCGAATGCGACGTGTGCAAGCTGCGGCGTGTCCATGACGATGTCCCCGACGGCAAATACGTTGTCGGCGGTCGTACGCATCGTTGCCTTGTCGACGCCGATGAACCCACGATCGGCTGTGATACCGACCGAGTCGAGCCCTACATCGCCGGTCACTGGTCTACGCCCGACCGCGACGAGAACGACATCCACCTCGACTGAATCATCTTTGTAGGGAACCGCGACGCCCGTTTCGGTGACCCTGGCGGGGCCGACGCCGACGCCAAGGTAGGTGCTGATCTTGCGCTTCTTGAACTCCCGAGCGAGCACCTTCGCTGCTTCTGGTTCCATGCCGGGAACAAGCTGGCCCTCCATCTCGAAAAGGTGAACCTCGGTACCGATCTCGGCGAGGAAGGAGGCGAACTCACAGCCGATGACGCCCGCTCCGATGACGGCAACACGTTCGGGCTGTTCCGTCCAGTCGAGAGCGTGGTCAGACGTGACAATCGTCGTGCCATCGATGTCATATCCAGGGATCGATGATGGTTCGGATCCTGTCGCGAGGATGATGTTCCTTGCGACGATATTCGTTTCTTCCCCATCGCTTGAGGTCGCCGTTACCTCGCCGGGACCGCTGATACGGCCGTGGCCGTCGATGACGTCGACGCCTCGCTGTTTGAGGAGGCCACTGAGGCCCTTGACGAGGCCGTCCACGATCTTCTGCTTGCGCTCGAGTGCCTTCGGCCAAGCAAACTCGGGTTCAGAGGCGATGACCCCGAACTCCTCGGCTCTTGCAACGGTCGAGTACACCTCAGCGGACTGGATCCAGGCCTTTGCAGGGATGCAGCCGCGGAT
>JAUVQC010000115.1 GCA_030598305.1 Actinomycetes bacterium | reverse complement strand
GATCGGAGACAGGACCCGTCAGATTGGCGGCGCCCACGTCGAATTCCTCAGAGGCGTCAACAACCCCGTGGGACTCAAGTGCGGACCGTCGCTCGATCCGGAGGACCTCGTGCGTCTCGCGTCGGTGCTCGACCCTCACAACGAGGCCGGTCGTCTCACCTTGATCACCAGGCACGGCGCGGATGATGTCGATCGGTATCTGCCCCCACTGGTTGAAGCAGTCGAACACGAAGGTCTCAACGTTGTGTGGTCATGCGACCCGATGCACGGAAATACGATCATTTCGTCAAACGGCTACAAGACGAGACCACTTGAGCGGGTGGTCGCTGAGGTCCAAGGATTCTTTGCAGTGCATAGGGAGATGGGAACACACGCGGGAGGGGTCCACATCGAACTCACCGGCAAGAACGTGACCGAGTGCACGGGAGGTGTTGCGATGATCGCTGAGGAGAATCTCTCTGATCGTTATCACACGCACTGCGATCCGAGGCTGAACGCAAGCCAGTCACTGGAGCTGGCTTTCCTGCTTGCCGACGAACTCAAGGCCCGGAGCGATGTCAGCGACTGAAGTGGCGGGAGTGCTCGTCGGAGTTGAGCTTGGCGGTACGAAGATGGTTGTCGCGTCGAGTGCTGATGGGGTAGTACTCGACCACAGGGCCGAACTTGCCACCACAGATCCAGACTCGACACTGAGCGCGGTTCGCGAGGCTGTTGTGTCCGTGGCTGACGGACGTCCTGTCGAAGCGATCGGTATTGCGTCCTTCGGGCCTCTCGATCTGCGAGAGTCGAGCGAGAGGTTCGGCCATCTGGTCGACACACCCAAGCCGGGATGGTCCGGAGTCGATGTCGTCGGCGGCGTCATGTCTGACTTCGACATCCCTTTCATGATCGACACCGACGTGAACGCGGCAGTCATTGCCGAGACGATCCACGGAGCAGGGAGGGGATTCAGCCATGTGGCGTATCTCACCGTCGGCACCGGCGTCGGGGGTGGTATCTGGTCGAACGGTCGTGTGCTCCATGGGGCGAATCACCCCGAGATCGGACACATCAGAGTTCCAAAGCATCCCGAGGACCATCATGTGAGCTCATGTCCATTCCACGCTGACTGTCTCGAAGGCATGGCTTCAGGAACTGCAGTACGTGAGCGCTGGGGGAGGTCTGCCGAGAACCTCGAGCATCTCGCCCCGTCCGCAGTTCGTCTCGAGGCGTGGTATCTGGCAAGAGGCGTCGCAGGGATGTGTGCTGTTGTCCCCGTGGATGTCGTTGTGATCGGTGGAGGGATCTCGAAGTTACCCGACCTCCATCACGAAATCACGAAGTCTCTCGAGGACGCCTCGGGCATGTACCCACCCATTCCCTTCGCCGAGGGCGGCCCCGACATCGTGGAACCTGAACTGGGCGACGACGCAGGAGTGCGCGGGGCGATCGAGCTGGCGAAGAATGCTATGTCAGAATCGGCAACGACACGAGGATGACCAAGCCGACAATCAGGGTGACGATGCCGAATCCGAGCACGATGGCACGGTTGCGCGGTCGATTCATCTTCGAACTCACGCCAGCAAAGAACAGCACCGAGGCGAACAGGACCATCGTCAGGACGTAGTTGTCCCCGTTCTGATTTGCAGTCCTCGCGTCCAGCGCCTTCTCGTCCGCGAGTTCCGCGAGTTCGTCGGCTCTCACTAGTTCAGCGACGACGTATTCATCCATCACGAACGGTGTCTTGGGAGCATCGTCATTTGAAGTGGGGCTGGTCGCGAGCCATGCGTCGACTGCGGGGATGAATTCGTCACGGAATCGCTTGTACAGGAACCCGGACACAGTTCCGTCCAAGGGCGTATACGGGTTGAGCATGTCCTCCGTGACCGAACCGTCCGTAAGATCTTTGCTGACCGCCGTCACCCAATCGATATACATGGCCACGTCGATCTGAACGAGTTGACCACCGAGGGTGTCGGCCCTTGTCGATTCGGTCCGCGCAGCGCCAGCTTCAGAGAAGTTGACGGCTTGTTCGCCGCCCCACTTGCCGGACTGGAACCCGGACCAGGCGGTCAGGATCGTCGCAACGGCGAGCACGATCGTCGCAAGGAGTTCGATGCGGTCATTCGAACCCCATAGACCCGAACCCCAGCGACCGGACTTCTCTTGTGTATCGGACATCGGACCATCATACGCGAGAAGGAACACAACGTATCAGTTGCATGCACCCTCTTCGGCGTGTGCCTTTGTACATAGATGCTTGGACACCACGGTCCAGACCGATCCATGGGCGAGCTCGTGACGCATGGATCGAAGCGTCTCAAGGAACGTCGGAATGGCGGCTCCAACCGACATCGGATTCGGACGGGCAATGTCGAGTACTGACTCGTCAGGGCGAAGGACGAGCACGTCGGTGTCGGGCCATGCCTCCTTGATCATCGAGAGTTCTGTCGCGAGCGCGGAACGACCGACCCTGTCGAAGACATCCTCGTAGAACTTCCCTCCCGAGCGTGGCACGTTCGCTGCCAGAGGAGCAACGATGAGCACGAGGTCGAGCGGATCGGGGTTGGCGAGTAGGAGGTCGGCGCTCGTACCGCTTGCGAGTCCTCCGTCGGCGTACCACTTGCCTTCTATGTGAACCGGTTCGTAGACGAACGGCACCGCGCTCGATGCTGCAACCGCGTTCGAGAGCGCAACCTGTGGTGCTGCCTCGGTACCGAACGGGACGCGGGTGCGGTGCTCGACATCGTAAGCGACCATGACGGTCGGCTTCGTTGGCCACGCGTTGGCGAGCGGTCCAATGGCTTCCTGGACCCACTCCTCGATACCGTCGGTGCGATACATGCCCGGACTCCCAAGGGCAACGTGAAGACTTGGCTGTCGGATCGAAGGGAGGAGGCCGCGCCTCAACCATCGCAGCGCGCCGCGGGGTGCGCCTCTGCGGTACATGTACCCGTTCAACCAGTCATGGATCTCGTCCTGGGTCTCCCCGGTGCCGGCGAACGTGTCGAGGTGGAGGGCATCTCCGCGGACCATCGCGCCGACAAAGGCGCCCGATGAAGTACCAATGAGCACGTCGGCTTCGTCGGGATGCCACCCGGTGGCCATTTCTAGGGCGAGCAGCGTTCCGAAGTGGAACGCTGCTCCCGTGATGCCACCACCACCGAGTACCAGACCTACCGTGCTCACGCACGGGAGCATACCCGCAGGTACCAGATGAGAGGTGTCAGGAAGAACGCCTGTTGATGTCTACGGTTAGCGCATGCACGACCACCGCATCGATGTTCTTCTGACGAGAGTCTCAGATCTCGACAACACTCCAGCACTGAGCGACGCGAAGTTCGCTCAACTCGGCGACGTGGCCCAGACGGTTCTCATCGAGGAGGGCGACGAAGTCGTAGCCATGGGTGTGACTTCACATCACCTGCAGTCCAACGGCATGCGCCATTGGGCGGTCGAGACCGTTGTCGTGCCAGGGCTCCGGTTCGATGCGTTCGAGGACCGTCTTCTCGCGACAGCTCTCGGTCTCGTGCCCCGCGAGGCGTCGACATCCGTCTGGTCGCACCGCAGTTCACTGGATGCTGCTCTCGGGAGAGCCGGATTCGTGACTGTTCGCGAACTGGCCTATATGGTGATCGAGCTGCCGGTATCGCGAAGCAATACAGAAATAGCCATACGAAGTTTCGAACCGGCTGACGCCGCTGCTGTCGTGGCGTTGAATCGGAACGCATTCGCCTCCCACCGAGAAGCTGCATCCCTCAGTGAGGCGGACATCGAAGAGCTCATCGGATCCAAGGGTATGAGGTCTGGCGGGTTTCTCATCGCTGAGGACGACGTGGCCATTACCGGATTCTGCTGGACGCGAATCCATGCCAACGGCGATGGAGAGATATACCGAATCGCAGTTTCGCCCCAGCGTCAGGGAAGGGGACTCGGTCGTTCACTCCTGCTAGCAGGATTCGACTACCTCGCTGGCCAGCCGGAGGTCAAGAGAGGCACGCTCTGGGTTGATCTCGGCAGCGAGGTTGCCATGTCCCTCTATGAGAGTGTTGGCATGCAACGTCTTCAGACAAACCGTGAATTCGAACGACCGCGGGTGGGCTGAGGTCTGGTCTAACCGAATCGTTGACCGCACGTGGCGCAGTGCGCATCGCCTTCCCGCGTCTGGGCACGGCACCACGGACAGGGGAGATCTGAGGATTCTTCGAGAACGGCGTAGCTCTGTTGGGTCGCCAAGCCACGCGTGTTGATGCCCCGTCCTCCAATGGCAACGACCGCCACGGTGACGAATACTGCAGCGATTGCCATCTCCAACATTCGTGCTCCCTCGTCGGTTGGTCAACTGTAGAAGGAGAGCGCGAAAAACCGGGGTATTTGGTACACGATCAACGACAGACGCGATCGCGCCGAGCGGACGTATGTCGAGCATCCGAGCGGTTGGTGTAACCAGCTCGATTAGCTCGTTGCTCCGAGGACGGCTCGGTTGAATTCGTGGAGCAACACGGCGGGGACATCGGAGGGTCGATTCGACATGTTCCGCTCGGTGTGGCGAACCAGCATCTGCGCGGCGTGATACACAATCCATCGATCGAGCAAGACGCCGTCGATGGTCTTCCCATATCCATCGAAAAGCGATGCTTGCGCCGTCGGGCCTGCGTGCATGCCGATGGACCAGGCGGCCCGGGTGAGATCCCACTCCGGTGGAGCAAGTGTGGCCCACTCCCAGTTGATCAGGGTCACGGTACCGCCGTCGTCGATGATGAAGTTCCGAGGCACCGGATCGGTGTGGGCAAGCACCGGATCATTGGCGAACGGTGGATTCAAGGCGCTCGCCGCCTCGATGAACTCCGAAGAAACCCCGACACGAGATCGATATCGGTCCAGTCTCCTGAGTGTCGACTGGAAGTCCTGGGCAACCCACTCCGGGTCGATGCCGCGCTCGAGATTGGACACCAGGGATTTTTCGGTCTGGTGGAGTTCGCGAAGGATCATTCCGGCGGTGCGAGCCAGGCCGGGATTCTCCGGAAGGGTCTCCAGGTTCCACTTTCCTGCATCGACGAACACGATCCAGTGGAGACCGTCGGTCGATCCTGCATCGACGATTTCAGGGGTGGAGTCCCATTGACTTAGCGCGTTCAGGGCGTGTCGCTCTCGGCGCTGTCTGGCATCGGAGCCATAGACCTTGAGCACAACGCTGTCGGGCTCACGCCATATTCGAAAGACACGGTTT
>JAUVQC010000102.1 GCA_030598305.1 Actinomycetes bacterium | reverse complement strand
CGCTCACGTTGTCGCCATCTCGGATGAGCGTCACGATCACGGTGTCGACAGGATCACGAACGAACCCCTCGTCCGTCTCCCTGATCACCCGAAAGGCGACCGTTACTTCAATGCGCTCTGTCGTAACGTCGGTGGCAACGGTTTTGGCCCATTCCACGAACGTGACAGGCTGCTCGCCTTCGTGTGGCAGCGTGTCGACAAGGACATCGGGGGCCAGCATCGACCTGATCGATCGGACCGTCTCATCTGAACCATCCCGTGTGAACCAGTCGGTCACGAACCACTCAGCTGTGACCTCCGTGAGCCGATCGACAGCCAGCGTCTCGACGGGTTCTTCCGCTCGCAGATCGGCCTCAGCGATGACAGGGGATGTCGGTGGTGCCGCACTCGGCTCGACAGCACTGGTGATGGTCGGCGGAGGACCGAGTGCCGCAGGCCCAGGGGGCACAGGTTGTGAGCCACCACCGAGGAGTCGAATTCCGAACACGGCGATGACGAGCAGCCCCACGACGCCGACCACGAGATAGATCCGCTTGTCCATACCGTCATCCTGTTGGGCGACAAGACTCGCCCAAGGAATCTGTTCGAACTCTTCGGATTCCATAGTCACCTTCCAGGTAGGTTGAGTACCTGACCCGGGTGGATCAGGTTGGGATTCGAGCCGATCAGGTCCCGGTTCGCGTCGTAGATCGCCCGCCAGAGATCCGAGGCGATCGAACCTCCCACGTCCTGTCCATCGGTGGCGAGGATCGTTCGAGCGATCTTCCACAGGGAATCACCGGCGACCACGGTGTACGTTGAGTCGACCGACGCCATCAACGGTCGGTGGATGATCGTCAGGCCAGTCGTCGAAATCGCTGGGCTCGCATCAGCCATCGCCACCATCCGCTCGCTCGCAGGTCCGACGCTCGCCTTGGCCATGCCAATGCTGCCGATCAGGCAGAGCGAAACCACGACCGCGGCGAAACGGCGTCCAATCGGTAGCCCAACAGCAGCTCGCGAGACCAGCGCGATTGCTGGGTGTATGGACAGGGCGAGCAGCCAGAGGCCCAGTACACCGACGACATAGAGCAAGAACACAGATGCGGGATCCATGTCCCAACCGTCTCAAACCGGCCACCGCGTTTCAAGACCCTCGATCGAGGTGTTTTGGCGTGGCTAGCGGGACGATATTCCCGTACGCCACGCCAAAACCCTGGTTGAGGGGGTCAGCCACCGATGTAGCTCATCTCGACTTTGGGTATGTTGAGGGGCGTGCCTCCACGCAGTTCGGAGTAGCGGTCGTCGCGCCTGATCCAAGTACCTTCGATGAGCGCACGGATATCGTCATCCGATGCATCGGAGCGGAGTGGGGTTCGGAGATCCGTTCCCCCCGAGCCGAAGAGACACGTGTAGATCCTGCCCTCTGCCGACAGCCGCAGACGTGTGCAGTCACCACAGAATGGCGCCGACACCGACGAGATGAACCCGACCTCGCCGCCACCGTCGGTGAAGCGGTACCGGCTCGCCACCTCGCCGGCATAGTTCGGATCGACGGGCTCCATCTCCCAACGTTGCGAGAGCAACTCGACCAGCTGAGATGAGGGAACAACCTCCTCGAGATCCCACGAATTGAGCGTCCCCACATCCATGAACTCGATGAAGCGGACAGTGTGGCCCGTCCCCCTGAACCGTTCAATGAGAGGGATGATCTGGTCCTCGTTCCAACCGCGTCGCACCACCGTGTTGATCTTGATGGGATTGAGTCCAGCAGCGTCGGCAGCGTCGATCGCATCAAGCACCGTTGCGACCGGGATGTCCGTGTCGATCATCTTGCGGAAGAGGTCGTCATCGAGCGCATCCAAGCTCACGGTCACCCGGTCGAGACCAGCGCTCCTGAGCCGCACTGCCTCACGCTCGAGCAGAAGTGCGTTGGTGGTCATTGCGAGATCATCGATCTCATCGAGGTCGGCGATCATCTCGACCAAGCGATGCACATGCTTGCGCAGGAGCGGCTCTCCACCGGTCAATCGCACCTTTCGAACTCCCAGGTCGGTGGCAAGTCGGGTGATCCTACGGATCTCTCCATAGGACAGCACTGAGGACCGATCGAGGTACTCGTGGTCGTCGTAGATCTCACGGGGCATGCAGTAGCCACACCGGAAACTGCACCGGTCGGTTACCGAGATCCGAAGGTCACGCATGGGGCGGTTGCGCGTGTCTGTGACCATCCCGGAACGGTACTGCGTTCCAAGAGTGTTCAGTTACGAAACCAGGGAGAGAAACTCGCTGCGTGTGCGTGCATCGGATACGAAGGTGCCCCGCATGGCGCTCGTCACCATGTTCGACTCCTGTTTCTGGACACCACGCATCATCATGCAGAGATGCTTGCCCTGCATGACCACGCCGACTCCGTGAGGTTCGAGCACATTGGTCATCGCATCCGCTACCTGGTTCGTCAATCGCTCCTGCACCTGGAGCCGACGGGCATATACGTCGACGATCCGAGCGATCTTCGAGAGACCGATGATCTTCCCCTTCGGGAGATACGCAACCGTTGCGGTACCGAAGAACGGGAGCATGTGGTGCTCGCACATCGAGTAGTACTCAACGTCACGCACAACAACCATCTCTGAGGCACCCTCGGCATCGAAGAGCGCGTCGTTGACGACTTCCTCGACCGACGACGCGTAGCCACTCGTGAGGAAGTCCAGAGCCTTTGCAACGCGTAGCGGCGTACGTCTGAGTCCCTCGCGTTCGGGGTCCTCACCGATCTCGACGAGTTGATCGCGCACTATCGCTTCGAGCCGGGGTGCGTATACACCCTCAACATCGTCGAAGTCAGGGACGGCCCTCGTCGTATACGGGGTCGAGAGCTTGATTGCCGTATTCGGCTTCACGTCGGAGTCGGTTGTCCGGAGCGCCTCTGCGATCTCGGGTGTGGCACGACCCGAAACCGGGTGTGTTCGCCTGGGGGCAACCTCCGCCACAGGGACCGCAATGTGTACCTCGGTCTCAGCGCTCGGGTCAGGGATGGCCCAACCATCGTATTCCTTGACGAGATCTCCGTAGTAGATGATGTCGAGGTCGGACGTGCGCGGAGCGTTCGGGTCGTCGGACCGCTCCCGCCCAAGGGAGTCCTCGATACCGTGAAGGGCGTCGCGCAGGCCCTCGGGATCGAGAGTCGTCGTCACGAGCACTGCCGCGTTGTAGAAGTCCGGCGCATCGTCGGGGCCACCGACAGACGCACTCTCATAACAGGTGCTCACCTCTCGAACGGTGACGTTCGACAGACGACGGAGAAGGCGGATGGATTCGGGAAGACAGCGTTCCTTGTCGAGATTGGATCCGGCAAGGATGACAGCTTCAACTGCGTCTTGGTTCGTTGACATGGTTCCTCCTATGCGGAGTGCTCAACGCGCGTACGGTTGATCGTAATCCCGACACTTCGAGCATGCCTAAGTGCGCTCGGCTTCTCCACGGTGACTTCTACCTCACTCACGCGCTGATCAGCAAGGCAGATGTCAGCGATCTCGGCCACGAGCCGCTCGACGAGCATTGGCTCTCCAGCCTCGATGTGGGCGATGATCGCCTTGGTGATGGTGCGATAGTTCACCGCATCAATGATGTCATCTGACGCCGCCGCCGCTTCAGTGTCGACCCAGAGGGTCGCGTTTACGAGAACGTCCTGCTTGTTGATCCGCTCGTCAGGGTTGATCCCGATGATTCCGGGGACGACGAGGTCCTTGATGTGAATTCGATCCATGGGGGAACGGTACACCGGTGAGGGTCACACGAGATGGGCGCCGCCGTCGAGACGGATGATCTCGCCTGTGACAAAGTCGTTCGTACAGAGGAACGCGACGGTATCCGCAACGACCTGGGTTCCGCCAACTCGCTGTAGTGGTAGCCCTGAGGCGAGATTCGCGGCGTAGTCGTCATCCTCATCGGCTGGGGGCAGGATCACCCCGAGTGCCACAGCGTTCACACGAATCGTTGGAGCCAGCGCGAGCGCCGTAGCTCGCGTGAGCGTGTCGATGCCACCTTTGGCGAGTATGTAGGAGAGATGCTTGCGGTACGGGCGGGTCGTCTTGACATCGGTGATGTTCACCACAGCACCATCGAGACCATCGGGAATCTGGGCTGCGAGCGCCTGGATCAACATCATCGGGGTGGTCAGCGACAGGTTTTGTGCGGTCCGGAAGCCATCGGTCGTCACATCCCCGATCGTGTCGAACGGGAAACCGGACGCACTGTTGACCAGGATCGTCGGCGGTCCAAGGGAAGCTCCCGCTGCCGCGATCAGGTCAGGTGCGGTGTCAGGGTCCGAGAGGTTCACAGAACCGATCGCTGCCACTCCACCTGCTTCGACGATCTCGGAACGGAGTGCCTCAGCTGGTTCCGCCGAGCGGTTGTAGTGGATGAAGACGGACGCACCCCTCCGAGCCAGCTCGCGAGTAATCGCAGCGCCGACGCGCACGGCGCCACCCGTCACAACAGCGGTTCTTCCCTCAAGGTCCATGGATTCACCCTAGCGGTGATGTCTCTGTCGGGAGTTTCGTCCTATGCTCATGTCGTGAGCAAGGAAGATCCGAAACCGGGCCGTTGGATACTCCCGATCGTCATCGTGGCACTGATCGGGTTCACCTATGTATTCGTCAACGCACTGCCGGCTGCGGACATCGCGGCATCGACGACGACGACCGTCGCTCCGACGACCACGCTTCCTCCCACAACCACGACGTCCTCAACCCTGCCAACGGACATCCTTGCGTTCCTCCAGGAGCTTGACAGATTCGAGAATCTCGCGAACGATCTGCAGACAGAGATGGATGCGGTGAATGCTGCCCGCGAAGACGGTGCGGGCTTCGACCAGACCCTTGAAGGCTTCGAGGCCGTCAAGGACGGTGCCCAGGATCTCGCCAACCAGGTCGCGGCCACCACTGTGCCCGATGTGTTTGCGTCAGCCTGGCCGGACACGATTGCGGCCTCCCAGGACCTCGTTGCCCAGGCCGATGCGGTCATCGAAGGGCTCCGAGCCCCCGACGATGGAACGCAGCGGCGCGAGGCTGTTGCTGAATACGCCGTCAAGACAGCAGTGTTCAACGACCAGCTCGACATCGTCCGAGGCTTGACTCCATAAGAGGTGACTTGATTGCCCTGGCCCCTGATTCTCGGAGTAATCGCCGCACTCGCCGTGGTCGCACTTACGGTGCATCTGCTTCTCACCTGGTTCGATAGGCAAGGATGGGTCTATTACCGGAACCCCAACGCACCCAAAGGAAGTTCGATTGGACTCCTTGAGGAGATCTACCAACCATCCATGACGCACGTCATCGACGAAGAGACCAGGCAGGCATCCGAAGCCGACCAACCCGACTCAGGCGAACCAGAGATACCCGGCAAGTAGTGCGAGACATCCCCCAGGAGACCGCCGTCGGTCCTTCTCCCTGATCCGGTTAGGCCAGCTTCGAGCACACCGTTTCTGTCATCATCGCAGCAACGACGTAGGGGTCGGCATTGGCATTCGGGCGACGATCCTCGATGTAGCCCTTCTGATCCCTATCGACCTGCCACGG
>JAUVQC010000023.1 GCA_030598305.1 Actinomycetes bacterium | reverse complement strand
TCTGGCTCCGGAAAGACGACACTCCTCAATCAGGTCGGTGCCCTCGAAGCTCCTACGTCGGGAAGTCTCAAGATTGACGGGACCGAGCTCGCAGGCATGTCCCAGCACGAACAAACTGACTACCGGAGGGAGACGCTTGGCTTCGTGTTCCAGTTCTACAACCTCGTGCCGACACTCACTGCCCACGAGAATGTGGCGCTCATCGCTGAAATCACCGGCACCGACCCCGATGAGCGCTCAGACGACATGCTCGCGAGTGTCGGGCTCTCCAACCGGACCGACCACTTCCCCGGTCAGCTGTCTGGAGGTCAACAACAGCGAGTTGCCGTGGCGCGAGGCCTCGTGAAGAACCCGCCCCTCCTCCTGTGCGACGAACCGACAGGTGCACTGAGTGTCGAACAGGGCCGCGAGATCCTTGAACTTCTGCGGGCCACCACTGGCGATGGATCAAGGACCGTGTTCCTGGTCACCCACAACTCGACGATCGCCCAGATGGCTGATCGCGTACTCTCCCTCCGTGACGGCAGGCTCGTCGGCAATCAAGTGAACGAGTCTCCGGTGGCTCCCGAGGATCTGCACTGGTGAGCTATCTGGCCACGAAACGAAGACGAGATTTCGCGGCGAGCAAGTGGCAGTTCCTCGCCGCTGCGGTGACCGTCATCATCGGAGTGATGATGTTCGCATCGACCTACGACTCCTACCGAAATCTCACCGATTCATACAACCAGACCTACGATCGGCTCGCCTTCGCGGACATGACTGTTACCGGTGGCGACCCGGACATGGGAGATGTTCTCTCGGCGGTACCAGGAGTCAAGAGCGTCACCGTCCGCCATCAAGCCGACCTCCCGGTCGTGATCGGTACCGAAACCATCCTGGGTCGCTTCATCGGTATGCCGCCGGGCGACCAGCCAGATGTCAACAAGATCGGAATCGAGAGCGGATCGTATCTCACCGACGCAGCGCAGAACGAAGCGGTCGCCGAAATCCACGTGGCGCGGACCTTCGAACTCGAAGCCGGTGACGTGGTCTCCATACCCCTTGGTGGCGGGAGCCTCGAGATCGACATCGTCGGTACCGCATCATCTGCCGAGTACATCTGGGTTGCGAAGTCACGACAGCAGATCTTCACCGACCCGAACCAGTTCGGAGTGTTCTTCGTCGACGAGGCCTCGGTGAGCCAGCTCCCTGACACCGTTGCGGTGCGTCAAACGCTTGTCCTGTATGACGACGGCGTCGATGTCGAAGCGACGGACAGTGCCGTTGCCGATGCAGCAAAGGGTGCCAACGCTGCAGATGTCCAGACGCAGGCCGACCAGCCATCGAATGCAACCCTCAGCCTCGATGTGGAGGGCTTTGGGCAGATGGCCATCGCTTTCCCAGTCATGTTCCTGTTGGCAGCTGGACTGACGGTCTACGTTCTGCTCACGCGCATCGTGTACTCGCAGCGCTCCACCATTGGAACGATGCGCGCTTCGGGGATCAGCGCGCAGGCCATCCGGAACCACTACCTCGGATTCGGGTTGTGGATCGGAGTCCTCGGGTCCATCATCGGTGTGGCGATCGGCCTTGTGATGGGAACTGCCATGACAACGCTGTACACGGGGCTCCTCGACATCCCCGACACGGTGATAGTGATCCGGCCCGTAACCATCATCGTTGGCCTCCTCTTCGGCCTCGTCGCCGGACTGCTTTCGGCCTGGGTTCCCGCTCGGGGCGCATACCGCAATGAACCTGCCCAGTCGATGCGAGGAATCGCCCCGACCTTGAAGCCGGGCGTGAGCATCGGGGAGAAACTGATACCGCCGCTGCGGTCCCTCCCTGTGAGATGGAGGATGACGATGCGTGGGATGGGCCGCTCGAAGGGCAGGAGCATCTCGACGGTTGTCGGCGTCGTACTCGCCATCGTGCTCATCCTCGCGTCCGCAGGGATGGTGGACACGATGTCCACGGTGATCGATGAGGAGACTACGACGATAAACCTGGCTGACGCGATCGTGATCATGGACTCCGAGATAACGACCGAATCGATTGCATCGATCAATGCCGTCCCTCCAGTCACGCGTGCCGAGCCGGTGGCGACACTTCCCGCGTCCATCACCAACAACGGTACGAACTACGCGACGAACCTCACAGGTTTCGACCAGGGCACACAGATGCACGGCTGGACGAACCCATCCGGTGAGCTTCCAAAGGAAGGGATCCTGGCCGGAGCCGCGATCGCCAGCCTCCTCGACGTCTCCGAGGGCGACATGGTGAACGTGGAGCTGCCTACGCTCGATGTGACGCTCCGCCTCGAGATCGTTGAGTTCGTAGCCGAGAACGTCGGAACGCCCGTCTACATCCGCACCGACGCCCTCATCTCCGCCCTTGACGATGCCGGAGTGGAAGATGCTCGAGCCGTTGTGAAGGGTCCGATCGTGTCGACGATCGACACGATCCTCGATCCAACGCTTGACAGGGAGACATCCATCACCGCGCTGGAGGGCGTTGCGGGCGTGATTGCGGTTCAGGACACCCGGACGTTCACTGACCTCATCAACTCGTTCCTTGGTCTCTTCTGGGCATTCATCGGGATCATGGTGGTGTTTGGAGGGTTGATGGCCTTCGCTCTGATGTTCAGCACGATATCTGTGAATGTCTCCGAACGATCGACGGAGTTCGCCACCATGAAGGCGAGCGGTATGTCCGATCGGGAGATCGGGTTCATGGTCGCGGGCGAGAACCTGTTCCTAACGGCGCTGGGAATCGTTCCCGGTCTGCTGCTTGGCACGCTCGTCGCCTCGGCGTTCATGGATTCGTTCAGCTCGGACATGTTGTCGTTCCCGTTGACGATCCAGCCGAGAACCTACGCTCTCGCTGCAGTGACCATGATCGCGGTCGCGATCGTGAGTCTCATTCCTGGAATCCGCAGGATCCGTCGCCTCGATGTCGGTGAGATCATGCGCGAACGCTCTGTGTGAACTTCCTCTATCGGATTCTCGACAGCTTGCGGCGTTCCTTCTCTGTGGTACCGCCCCACACACCGAAACGTTCATTCGTCTCAAGGGCGTGATCGAGGCAATCCTCGCGAACAGGGCAGATTCCACAGATCGTGAGCGCTGCGGCTTCCTCGCTCTTGTTCTGGGGGAAGAACGTCATACCGGTGTCATCCTTGCATGCCGCAAAGACTGCCCAGGGTCGTTCATCGAGAACCGGCGCATCGAAGATATTGAATTCCAAAGTGTCGTCCATCGTGTTCATGACGGGCGTGCCTCGCTTCTTGTTGTTCGTATGCAAGTAAGACGCTCGCGCCCCAACATTGGTTCCCGGTGCATCGGGGCAGTCTCTCGTTGCCTACAATGGCCGTCCCGCGGGCCAGGACTAACCGATGTTGAGAGAACTCCACTGGACAGGCATCGTATTCGGCGCTGCGACCGGTCTGGTCGCCTCGTATTTCCTGTTCGTGTTCAGTGGCCCCATCGGGAGCAATGTCATGGGCCAGCTCGTCATTCAGCTGATCGGATTCATCGCTGCTGGGTACGTCGCCGGTCGGTTCTCCCTGGTCCATGCAATAACCGCAGGACGCATTGCTGCACTCCTCCTCTTCTTCGTGATAGCCGCGGCCACCATTGCAGCCGGTGCGGTCGCCAACATCGCAGGGCTCCTTGTCCTCGGCGTGCTCGCGCTCGGTGGCGGCATGGTCGGAGCGGTTGTCGCAGAGAGGCGCAGAACCGCCTGACCGATGCTGACGGATTCGGCTACCGTTCACGATGCGAGCCGGCGGGGCGATCGCGGCCGCTCAGGCGGCCGAGGAAAGTCCGGACTCCACAGGGCATGACGCTGGGTAACACCCAGGCGGGGCGACCCGATGGATAGTGCAACAGAAAGCAAACCGCCAGCGGCCATGACGCTCAAGCTGATTGGTGCGGGTAAGGGTGAAACGGTGGGGTAAGAGCCCACCAGCGATCCGGGTGACCGGGTCGGCTAGGTAAACCCCGTCAGGAGCAAGACCGAGCAGGGATAGGACGGCCCGTCCGCTACATCCCGGGTAGGTCGCTTGAGGCCGTGCGGTAACGCCGGTCCCAGATAGATGATCGTCCACGACAGGATCCGGCTTACACGCCGGCTCGCGAGAACAACAGACGTGACGCGAACGAAGGAGGGCAGGAATTCCGGCCCTCCTTCGTTTTCGTATTTGGCTCGGGTTATGCAGCGGCTTCTTCTGCCGCCGGAGCCGGCTCGTCCTCGCCCTCGTCCTGGTCCGGGACGGTGATCGTGTAGACGCCCCAGCCGACGACGCCACCAAGGAGCGGTCCGACGAGATAGAGCCAGACCTTGGAGAGGTCGCCTCCAACAACAGCCGAACCGATCGACCGACCAGGGTTGAAGGATCCGCCGGTGAAACCACCGAATGCAATGGCGAGGGCCGCGAGTGTCAAGCCGATGCCGAGGAACGCTGTCGATCCGACCGCATCGCTCTTCGTAACCCTGAGGATCACTCCGACAAGGAGGGCGGTACCGAGGGCCTCGAGAAGGATCGTGTCGAGGTCGGTTACGCCTGCGGACTCATTCGGCAGCGTCATCGTCGCAGCGGCCGCCTGTTTGCCGAAGGCCCACGCGATCGTGTAACCGGCGAGTATGAATCCGATGATCTGGGCGACTACATACGAGCCGAACGTAACAATGTCGATGCGGCGATCAAGCAGTGCCCCCAGGCTTACCGCAGGGTTGTAGTGGCCACCGGACACTTCACCGAACATGTACAGGCCGATCATGAGGCCAAGGCCGAATCCGAGTGGAATGACGAGCGACCCATCAATACCGAGCGCCGTCGAGAGAATCGCAAATCCACCAATCGTTAGCAGGATGTACGAGCCGAGCAATTCGGCCAGCAGTTTCTTCGCATCGCCCATGTATTCCTCCAGGATTGCCTTGTAGCAGCTATGACTATCGCGCACGGAAGTCGGTTTCACGCGGATTTCAGCGTCGGGTGTCTACTGTGGTCCCATGACACAATTCGCCTACTTCGCCGGCCACGAACAGTTCCAACCCGAGGATCTGGTCCATCACGCCGTACTCGCCGAGGAGGCGGGATTCGACATGGTTCTCGTGTCGGAACACTTCCATCCGTGGGTCGACGACCTCGGAGCCTCCGGCTTCGCATTCGCAACGATTGCAGCGATGGCCCAGGCAACGACAACGATCGAATTCACCACGGGTGTCACGACTCCGCTGTGGCGCTTCCACCCGGCCGTGGTCGCCCAGGCAGCAGCCACACTCGACCGTATCAGCAGCGGACGCTTCACCCTGGGTGTGGGAACGGGCGAGAACCTCAATGAGGGACCGCTCGGCTACCACTTCCCGAAGTACGCCGAGAGAGCATCCCGGATGGCCGAGGCGCTTGACATCATGCGGTCGCTTCTCGATGGTGAGAAGCTCACCTACGACGGTGAGTGGTATCAGACCGACCGCGCAAAGCTCTACAGCCCCCCGGTGCACGACCTACCCATATACATGGCAGCGGGCGGACCCAAGTCAGCACGTCTCGCAGCCCGCAAGGCAGAGGGCATCATCACGTCGGTGAAGGACCCGGCGGTCACCTTTGAGCGGGTCATCGACCCTGCCCGTGAGGCAGCTGCGGACAGCGGCAGGCCAAGACCCCACATTTTGGCATCACGCTGGTCGATCAGAGCTGACAACGATGAGGAAGCTTGGACGACGCTGGGTGCGTGGCGCGGGTTGCGAGCGCCGGGGCGACTCGAGGCTGTGGATCCGATGGATCTGAGGATGCGGGCCGACGAAATGGACAGATCAGAGATCCTGTCGTCGTACTCGATCGTCAGCACACCGGAGGACTACATCTCGGTCTATTCACCGCTGATATCCGATATTCACGCAGACATCGTGGCGATCCAGACCACGAGTATCGACCAGCCAACCACGATCGCCATGCTAGGCACCGACGTTCTCCCCGCGCTTGGACGTCTCTAGGTCAGACTCCAAAGAATCAGGCGTTCGCGACTCGGTCTATCAACCCAAGCGCTGTTCTGGTGAAGTCGTCCCCAAAGCTCCCGTCGGTCATTGCAGCCCATAAGGACGGAACAACTACGGTCACATACGCCGTGCGTACACGATCTCCGGGCACATCCACGGGCAGGGAGTCGTATTCACTGGCCAGGAGCTTGACAAAGCCGTCGCCGAGCGTTGCCACAAGATCAACCTGCCACGCTCCCTCAGGCGTCATCCGAGTGATCACGACCGAGTCGCCACCAGCTCCCCCTCCAACCGGAACGCTCGCGAACTCAATGCCCTCCGATGTGAACAATTCCGACGCTCCAACGGTCAGTGTCGAGATCGGACGTGACGAGAACTCGGAGAACCCGGCGGAGAACGAGGACCAGTACGACGCCTGTACGTCGAGGGGCACGCCCTCATCGAGGTACAGGGCCATTGTTTCGGCGTCGAGGTCATTCTCTATTCCGAGGATGAGGGCAAGCGACTCTGGGTTACTCGCCTGTGATGCGGTGACCGCATCACCGGCGTCGATCGCTTCGAACCATTCCACCACGGCGCGTTCGGGGTTCTCGTACCCGATCGGTGTGCGGGACGCGGAGGAACAGGCCGCGGCAACGACAGCCAGTATCAATAGAGGGAGCGCTTTCTTGAGCACGTCGTGAGGATAATGATGGAGTTCGGCAACCAGACGACGCTACGGTGGCTCCGTGGATTCTCCCTGGTACAAAGCAGCGCTCGTCGGCGTTATCGCGGGGTTCGTTTCTGGGCTTTTGGGCATCGGTGGGGGCGTAATCGTCGTCCCCGGCCTCGTGTTGTTCGTCGGTCTCAACCAGTACTCGGGAGCGGCCACGTCCGTGGCGACGATCGTCGGTTCTTCAGCCGCGGCTCTCTACGCGTTCTCAGGGAACGGCAACGTCAACTGGACGACAGCGGCGATCGTCTTCATCGGTGCAGCAGTCGGTGCGTGGGCCGGTGCCAAGTGGATGGACAAAATTCCTGAGCACTGGCTCGCTGGCATATTCGCGACGATTCTGGCGTCCGCTGCTGTTCGGATGTGGTTCTGATGTCACCGGGAGAGATACTCGGCCTCGTCGCACTCGGCCTATTCGCTGGTTCCCTTGCCGCCACCCTTGGTGTTGGCGGCGGCATCATCTATGTGCCAGTACTCGTCTCCGTGTTTGCATTCACACAACACGAGGCCCAGGGAACGTCGCTTGCGATCATCCTTGCCACCTCTCTCGTCGGGACGTTCCTCCACGCCAAGGCAGGAAGGGTCGTCTGGAAGATCGCCTTCGTGACCGGAGGCGTCGGCATCGTTTCGGCGCTCGCCGGTGCCAACGTGGCGCTGTCGATGGATGAGGAGCTACTCAGCAAGGTCTTCGCCATCGTCATGGCTGTTCTCGCTGTCCGCATGGCAGCCAGGGCATGGACGCTGCGCACCGAGTCAGTCGCGCTCGATCGGAGCGGAGACTCGCCCGGTTGACAGCAGCGTTGCTCGGTTCGCCCTGTCTCCGAGTCCGGACGACTGCCACAGCTTCCCGAGATAGAACACACCAATGGCCTCTCCGACCCACATCCACGGATTGGACAGGACGGACAGGGTGTAGTCGACAAACGTGGTGAAGCCCGTGCTCGCGAACTCCCATCCAAGGAACGGCCACCACAGCGTCGTGGGATCAGACCACATCGCATCGAGGGCAAGGTGCATCAGGACGCCGGTGGCGAGCAACATCCATTGCTTCCTTCTGGTGCCACGGGTTGTGGCGACCAGCACGGCCGCCATCAGCACCGAACCGAAGAGCAGGCTGTGGAACCATAGACGTGGCGTCTGCCAGGTATTCCACATCATCGCACCTATCGGAGTGTCGATCAGGTCGGGCAGGATCGCACCGATCGCGAGGAAACGGAGATCCATCGCCTCATCCCTGAAGGCGTATCGAACGAACGCTACGGTCGCACCGACATGCCAGAACAGCACTCGTCAGCCAACCAGGATGGCGCGGCAGTGGATGCAGCGCGGCGGATCCTGCTTCTGAGCCCTGACGACTTCTGCCGCTGACAGTTTCAGGTGGCAGGCACCGCAGGTGTCATCGGCCAGGCGACCAACAACGCGACCCTTGCCTGCGTCGCGCAGTCCGTCGTATATCTCGAGCAGGTACTCGTCGATGAGGCCAGCCGTGTTCTTCTTACGTTCTTCCTTCATCGCAAGTTCCTTGTCGATGAGGCGCCACTGCTCGGTGATCGACTCGCTGAGACCGTCCTTCTCCTCATTCGCCAGCAGGAGCTCTTCTGAAAGCCGCTCAACATCGTTCTCTGCGGTCTCCATGGACTCGATGAATTCGAGGACCTGGTCCTCCATCTTCGACACCTGCTGGTAGAGCATCTCCACTTCTCTTCTGAGGTAGTCTGCGTCTCTGGCAGAGATTCCGCCGGCATACAGCCGGTTCTGCTCCGATGCCGCCTTCTCCGCCGCGAGTTCGAGTTCACCGTTGGTCTTGTTGAGCCCACGGTCTGCATCCTTGAGTTCGGCACCGGCGGACTCAAGGAGCTCGGTGAGGCGTGCCACCCCGGTGTGGGCCGCCTTGTATTTCTCGAGTTCGACAAGCGAGCTGCGCTGGTCAAGGAGCTTGTCTATCCGCATGTCGATGTCCATGAGCTCAAGTAGGTCTTCGAGGCTCTTCAGGTCTTCCAAGGGACGTCCTCCCAGGGGTGTGGGTCGCTGGCTATGAACACGGCTTCAGATACGAGGTCACGGACTGAATCGTACAGGTACTCGACACCCGGCCGTTCGGTGGGGATGTGCCCCGCGTCGACAACGACAAGGCCTCGATCACTGCCCGACCGTGCTCGGTGGTGGCTCACATCACCGGTGATGTACACATCGGCAAGCTCGGCGGCCTCCTCGATGAACGACGCGCCCGATCCAGGCACGACGGCGACCTTCTGAACCGTTGCATCGCGGTCGCCAGCGATCTGAACGCCTGTCATCAGTACCTGAGAGACGGTCGACGCGAATGAGCCTGCGGACATGTGCTCGGGAAGGGACCCACATCTGCCGATGTGGTTACCGGACCCTGCCTCGGTTTCTGCCAGTGAGCCTGTCGCTTCGATTCCGAGGGACGCGAGTAGCGCATCTCCTGTGCCGATTGGCGCGGCATCAAGGGCCGTGTGGATCACGATCACCGACACACCGGCCTCGAGGAGGCTCATGGCCCGACCCGAGGCGTGCCGGCCTGCCGTGATAGCCGTGACAGGGGTGAACAGCAGTGGGTGGTAGCTCACCAGTGTCTTGATTTCACCCGAACGGACGCTCTGCACAACGTCATCCGTCACCTCGTGTACAACCGCGATCGAGTCGACCTCCCTCGTCGGGTCCCCCAGTTGGAGTCCCACCGGATCCCAACTCGCCGCGCTCACGAAGGGGAACCGATGGTCGAGAGAGTCGAGAAGATCTGCAACAAGCACGCGGTGATGCTACCGCTTCATGAAATTGTTTTGGCCACCCATGCAAGTCCGTCCTCGAACCAGCGATCGGCGTATCCGAGATCAGCCAGCAGGTCAGCTATGGCACGGTTATCGGGCTGGAAGCCGGCGATGAGACGGGGGATTCCGACACGTCGAGCTGGATCCTCGAGCGTCTCGAGGAGGAGCCCGCCAACACCTCGGTTCCGCCACTCGGGTGCAACAACGATTGCGACCTCTGCCGAAGCAAGGTCCTCGGTGCCTTCATATCTTCCAAGGCCGATGCTGTTCCCATCACCGTCCAAAGCGACGAGCGCGAGGCGCCTCCGGTAATCGATGTCGACGAGGTAGTGCAGATGCGCCTCATCGGAGGGAGGTGCACCTGTGAGGAATCTCCGACGGATCGAATCAGCGTCGCCGACCTCGAATGCGTGTCTGACGCGATCGATATCTTCGGGAACGATCGGTCGTACGTGGATTGCAGTGCCGTCGCTCAGCACGATGTCACGGTCGAGGTCTGATGGGTACCCGTCAGGCAATTCCGTAGGAATCGCGGGTGACAGATGTGAATCCGGTTCCATGTCACCTCACGCGCCGATCAACTCGTGGATGGTTGCTGTTGACATTGATGCCTCCACACGGAACGCTAACTACCGCGGTACCGGATGTGTGCGCAATCGGTTCAGTGTGTAAGACTGCACTCCGGAAGCCATTGACAGGAGGAGCACATGTCAGACATCGTTGAGATCGGCAGGTTCTCGAGCGAGTTCGAAGCACAGCTGGCCCTGGCACACCTAACGTCCGAAGGGATCACGGCACGGATGGTGACCGACGACGGTGGCGGTGCGCTCCCGAACCTGACCATGCTGACAGGTGGCGTGAGGCTGATAGTGCGTTCAGAGGACAGCGCTGCAGCGCATGCGGCACTCGATACGCTCGCCGAAGAGGACTATGCCGAACCAGGCGATGCTTCAGACGCTTAGGCGTCTTCCACCGCGGTCGCTATCGAACTGAATTCGGTGTTCAGCTTCCCGGCAAAGAACGAAATCGCCACGATGAGCACGATGGCGATGAGCGCTACAAGCAGCGCATATTCGACCATTCCGGCACCACGCTCACGAGAGAAACATGAGGACACTGCGGTTCTGGTCCGTACATACAGTTGGGTTGCTCGAAACATCATGATGCGATGATACGGATTGGCCCCGTGCTGCACCATAGGCCGCCCGACCCAATTTGAGCACGGAGAGTAGTCGTGTGGCTACTACGCATGAGCGGGGACAATGCGGTGTTCACAACTCGAACGATGGACTCGTACGTCCCCGTATTCGACGTCCTTCCCTTCTATGCTCGAGATCGTGGAGAGGAAGAGCACAAGATTCATTGCCCTCGGGTTGGCGGTATTCCCCGGAGCGTGGTTGGTGTT
>JAUVQC010000041.1 GCA_030598305.1 Actinomycetes bacterium | reverse complement strand
TATGCAAACGACTTTCCGATGCCGTGGGGGTGGCGAGTTTCGAGTTACTTCCTCACCAAAGCGATCTCCGCTGGTATCGCAATCGCCGCCGCAGTGGCGCTCCTCTTCGGCGCCCAGATCGAATCGATGTGGATGAGGCTGACAGCCCCGGTCACGGGTGGCGTGTTCCTTCTACTGACGGGGTTGCTCCTTGTCAGCGACCTCAAACGTCCGGACCGATTCCTCTACCTCCTCACCCGTGGGAACCCCGAATCGTGGCTTGTGCGCGGTTCGTGGATCCTCTCGGTACAGGCGGCTCTGTTCGCACTATGGTTCCTTGCCGCACTCACGGGAGGCACAGGGGTGGTGCGCGGCACGATCTGGTTGTCAGCGATCACCGGTCTGGCAACAGCCGGATATACAGCCTTCCTCTTCGCCCAGGCAAAGGGGCGGGTCCTCTGGGGCAACGAGATGCTGGTGTGGCACATGATCGCAGCTGCATTCGCGGTAGGGGGTGGAGCATCGCTCATCGCATCGATGGTCTCGGTGACCAATGGATTCACCCTGCAGGAGGCACCTCTCACGTCGGCCACCGTGCCCACGGGGACATTCGCCTTTGCTATCACGATGCTGCTCGGCTCACTCGCGCTCGGCTTGATCTCCGCACTCGAACCGGAGGAGTACGACGATCCCGCAGAGCAGTTGGCTCACCACCACATGACCAAAGGGGCATTCGCAGCGAAGTACAGGGTCGGGCTCATCCTCGCTGTTGCCGTGCCAGCAGTGACTGGTGTCGCGGTTGTGTTCGGTGCCCCTGTCGTTATCGGCGCGATCGGTGGGCTGTCTGCAATGGCAGGAGTGTGGCTTGTGGATGATGCATTCGTAAAGGCCGGACAAAGCGTTCCGTTGACGTGAGGTTGATATGACAACAGACAACAAGCTTCCACGGATCACCGAGGGCACCGACCTGACCAACTTCCCACCCCCTGACCGTTGGGACGACTGGGAGGAGTACGACGCCCTGGCGTGGCCGGAGAAGGTCAAGAACAGATTCAGGCTCATCCCAACGACCTGTTTCAACTGTGAATCGGCATGCGGTCTCCTCGCCTACGTCGACAAGGATTCTGGCGAAATACTGAAGTTCGAGGGCAACCCGGAGCACCCCGGATCACGTGGCCGGAACTGTGCCAAGGGACCGGCAACGATCAACCAGGTCAATGACCCCGAACGAATCCTGTATCCGATGCGCCGTATTGGTGCACGTGGAAGCGGCGAATGGGAGCGGGTCACGTGGGAGGAAGCGCTCACTGATATCGGTACGCGCATAGGCACGGCGATCCGTGAGGGACGCAATGACGAGATCATGTACCACGTCGGCCGCCCCGGTGAGGATGGGTTCATGGACCGCACCCTCAAGGCCTGGGGTGTTGATGGGCACAACAGTCACACGAACATCTGCAGCTCGAGTGCCCGGGTCGGCTACGCGCTGTGGTCAGGGTACGACCGACCATCCGCGGATTTCGCAAACGCCAGGTTCATCCTGCTGCTCTCGGCCCATCTCGAGACGGGTCACTACTTCAACCCACATGCACAGCGGATCATGGAGGCCAAGCAAGCTGGTGCGCAGATCGCGACCGTCGATCCGAGGCTATCGAACACTGCATCGATGTCCGACCACTGGCTCTCGTGCTGGCCGGGCACCGAGCCGGCAATGCTGCTTGCCATCGCCCGGCTCCTTCTCGAGTGGGATTCTGTCGACCATGAGTTCGTTGCACGGTGGGTCAACTGGGAGGATTCGCTGGCTGAGAAGTACCCGGATCGACGACGAACATATGATTCGTTCATCGATGCGCTCAAGGGTGAGTATGCGAGCTTCACGCCTGAGTGGGCCGCCGATGAATGCGGTGTTGAAGCCTCCCAGATCGAGTCGGTGGCCCGTGGAATCGCTGATGCTGGCCATGCCTTCTCATCCCACACGTGGCGATCTGTCGGCTCGGGCAATCTTCATGGCTGGCAGGGGGCACGCACCCTCCAGTTCCTCCACGTCCTCACAGGATCAGTTGGCACGAAAGGTGGGCTATCGCCATCTGGTTGGGTGAAGTTCAAGCCGCCACACTGGAACATGCCTCCGACCCACTCGCGCTGGAACGAGCTGCTGTGGCCCAAGGAGTATCCGCTCTCGTATCACGAGATGAGCATCCTGCTCCCCCACTTCCTCAAGGAGGGACGCGGCAAGCTCGATGTGTACTTCACCCGTGTCTACAACCCGATCTGGACCAACCCCGATGGCTTCTCCTGGCTCGAGATGCTCACCGATACCGAGAAGGTCGGGCTGCATGTAGCGCTCACGCCGACCTGGTCCGAGACCGCTTGGTACGCGGACTACGTATTGCCGATGGGCGTATCAGCCGAACGCCATGACACGCACTCCTATGAGACCCACGCCGCGAAGTGGCTCGGATTTCGCCAGCCCGTACTTCGCGTCGCAGCCGAGCGGGACGGTGAGACCGTCGAACGTACCTATGAGACGAACCCGGGTGAGGTATGGGAGGAGACGGAGTTCTGGATCGACCTGTCGTGGAAGATCGACCCGGATGGCTCGATGGGGATTCGGAAGTGGTTCGAATCACCCAATGATCCGGAGCGGCCCGTATCCGTCGACGAGTACTACGGATGGATGTTCGAGAACTCGGTTCCGGGCCTGCCGGACAAAGCGGCTGCCGAGGGGCTCTCACCGCTCAGCTACATGCGCAAGTACGGCGCGGTCGAGGTTGAACGAGACGTGTATCGGGTCAACGAACGTGAGACACAAAACGGTGGTGTGGATATCGAAGGCGTGATGCGTCAGGGATTCAAGACACCTTCTGGGAAGCTCGAGTACTACTCCAAGACAATGGACGACTGGGGTTGGCACGACGAAACCGTCCCCGGCTATCAGAAGACGCATGTGTATTGGCGGGACATGGACATGGAGGGCACCGAGCGCATCCTGCTTCCGATCTTCCGCCTGCCGACACTGATCCATACGCGCTCTGGCAACGCGAAGTACCTCTATGAGATCAGCCACGGCCACCCGCTGTGGATGAACAACCTCGATGCAGAGAAGCTTGGATTCGAGACGACGGACATGGTGCGAATCGAGACCGACTCGGGCCACTTCGTCATGCGCGTGTGGGCGACCGAGGGGATCCGGCCTGGAGTCGTGGCGGCATCGCACCACCTCGGTCGGTGGCGTCAGGACAAAGAGAGCGGGAATGACCGATGGTCATCAGGACTCGTCGATGTCGAGCAGCTTGGTGAGGGCAAGTGGCGGCTCAGACAGCTGGGCGGCATCGAGCCATTCACCTCCGATGACCCTGACTCCGAGCGCATCTGGTGGAAGGACCCGGGGGTCAACCAGAACCTGGCATTCCCTGTCCACCCTGATCCGATCTCAGGAATGCATGCGTGGCACCAGCGTGTGCGACTTGTGAAACCAGAGCCGGGCGACCAGTACGGCGACGTCGTGGTCGACACGAACAGGAGTCACGAGATCTACAAGGAATGGCTTTCGATGACGAAACCCGGTCCCGGTCCCGGAGACCTCCGCCGCCCCCTCCACTTCGATCGCCCTCTCAAGCCAACAGAATCGGCGTACCGATACGATTCTGGCGTCAGTCAGCCCGGAATACCGGACTGACTGACGCCAGAATTAGTACAGCGAGTGAGTTCAGGCTCGGGGACCCGAGTCGATGACACCTTGAGCAACGCCGGCTGAGTACTGCTTGAAGTTCTCCTTGAACATCGAGGCGAGTTTCTTGGCCTGCGTGTCGTAGGCGAATCCGTCTGACCATGTCCCGCGTGGCTGAAGCAACTCGGTCGGGACGCCTTCAATTGCCGCGGGCACCCAGAGTCCGAAGATCGGATCCTCGATGAGCTCGACATCATCCAGGTCACCATTGAGGGCGGCGTTCAGCATCGCACGGGTATGCGGAATCCTGATCCGATAGCCGACACCGTGAGGGCCGCTCGTCCAGCCGGTATTGATCATCCACAGATCAGGACCGAATTCTTCGATCTTGGTCTGGAGGACATCCGCGTAGTACGACGGCGGCAGGGGCAGGAACGGCGCACCGAAGCACGGCGAGAACGTCGCAACAGGCTCGTTGATTCCACGCTCGGTACCGGCGAGTTTCGCCGTGTAACCGGACATGAAGTAGTACATCGCCTGCTCCTTCGTGAGTTTCGAGATTGGAGGTAATACACCGAACGCATCGGCCGACAGAAACACGATGTTGTTCGGGTGACCGGCGACTCCTGACATCACGACGTTCGGCAGGTGTGGCAGCGGATACGAGCAACGGGTGTTCTCGGTCTTGGAACCGTCATCCCACTCGACCATCCGGCTCTCGGGATTGATCACGACATTCTCGAGGATGGTCTCGAACTGGTTCGCTGCCTCATAAATGAGCGGCTCGTCCTCCTGGCTCAGACTGATCGTCTTCGCATAGGAGCCACCTTCAATGTTGAAGATGCCGTCATCACCCCAACCGATCTCGTCGTCGCCGATCATGTTGCGGGACGGATCGGTCGCAAGCGTCGTCTTGCCGGTGCCGGACAGGCCAAAGATCACAGCGGAATCGCCATCGCCGCCGACGTTTGCGGATGCATGCATCGACAGCGCACCCGACTTCGGCAGCAGATAGTTCATCACGGAGAAGACCGATTTCTTCATCTCCCCCAGGTAGCTCGTGCCACCGATGAGCAGAACCTTGTGAACGAAGCTGATCATGATGAACACTTCGCTGCGCGTGCCGTCACGCTCCGGAACCGCCTTGAAGTTCGGTGCGTGGACGATGGTGAAGTCCGGCATGAACGGATCGATTGTGTCGTCGTGCTCGAAGGTTCGCGGAAGGCGGAACATGTTCCGGACGAAGTGGGCGTGCCAAGGGCTCTCGGTGATTGCTCGAACGGCGAGCTGATGCTCCGGGTCCGCAGCGGCGTACACGTCCTGCACGTAGAGATCCCGTTGCCCGAGATGCTCAGTCACACGGCCATAGAGAGCGTCGTACACCTCTGGCTCGATCGGATGATTGACATCACCCCACCAGATCTCGCCCTCAGTGGTCTCTTCACGGACGATGAACTTGTCCTTCGGGCTGCGACCTGTGTAGGGAACGGTGTCGACAACCAGCGGACCCTTGTGCGCAAGAACCCCCTCGTTGCGCCTGAGCGTGTGCTCCACCAGTACTGGTGTTGTGAGATCCCAGTAGACCTCGGCTTCAGGCTTGATTCCGTGCATGGCAAGATCGCGCATGGTTCCTCTCTTGAAAGCTCGCGTGCAGGATACGCCGATGGCAACCCGTCACGGCAGACGAACCCCGGTGCCAGTATTCTCACGGGCGATGTCACAAGAATTCCGGATGCCAGACATCGGTGAGGGTCTCACCGAAGCAGAGATCATGAAATGGTTCGTGAAGGTGGGCGACACCGTCGAAGTCGACCAGGTCCTCGTTGAGGTGGAGACCGCAAAGACAGTCGTCGAGATCCCGTCGCCCTTCTCGGGAACGATCACGTCCATCACCACGCACGCGGGCGAGACAGTTGAGGTCGGTGAAGTCCTCTTCATCGTCGACGGTGAGCGATCCACCCAGGGTGAACCCTCTCCGACTCGGGCGTCAACCGAGCCATCGCCCCCACCGGCGCCAGACGACGTTGAAGTCAAGCCTCTTGCCCATGACGGGCGCGCCCGGGCAATGCCGATCATCCGCAAGCTTGCCAACGAACGCGGAATCGACCTTGCGACGATCGTGGGATCGGGCCCCGGAGGTGCGATCACAAGAGCTGACCTCGACCTCAGCCCCGAGGTGGCTACACCACCGGAGGTACACCCCCTCAGCCAGACACGCCGAGCCATCGCGAGCAACATGATCAAGTCGTGGACGACGACGCCCCACGTCACGGTCCAGGCGGAGGTGCGAGCTGAGGCACTGATGCAGGCCCGCGGGGACCTCCCCCTCGAAGTGCTCATCGCTCAGATGGTCATGCCGTTGCTTCGCATCCACGCAGAGTTCAACTCCGCCTTCGTCGATGGCGGGATGGCCGTGAACTCCGACATCCACATGGGCTTCGCTGTCGACACCGATGCAGGACTCGTGGTCGTCGTGGTGCGCGACGCTGACCAGCTCTCGGTGTCAGAGTTGGCGGCCGAGTTCGCGCGTCTGGCGAAAGCTGCGAAAGATCGCACCATCACGCTCCCCGAGATCACGGGTCAGACGTTCACGATCTCCAACATCGGCGCACTCGGTGGAGGACACGGCACACCGATCATCCCCTTCGGCACCAGCGCGATCATGTCGATCGGAAGGGCGAAGCACGAGCCCGTCGTCGAAGACGACGAGTTGGTGGTCGGATTGGTGGCGCCGCTCGACCTCTCGTATGACCATCGTCTGATCGACGGCAGCCTCGGCCAGCGATTCCTCTCAGACCTTGTGGCAGGCCTGGAGTCAGCCTCGCTCTGATAGGACGAACGAGACCATCGGAGCCAAAGCGCTCGACTGCTTGTCGGGGCACATCTCCACCTAGCATTTCGCCATGCAAACGACGGACTCCGTGAACATTCGCGCTATCGCGCTTCCGACCGAGCATGGGGGATGGGGGTTCACACTCGAACCCATCCTGCTGGGTCTCCTCGTGGCGCCGTCGGCTGCGGCTTGGGAGATCTCTGCCGCTGCACTCGGCATCTTCCTGGCCCGTCGCCCGCTCAAGATCCTCTCCACGGATCTCGTACGGCGGCGATGGCTCCCGAGATCGCGAATGGCTCTGGTGTTTGTCGTCATCTACGGCGGCATCGGAATCGCGGGGGCAATCGGTGCACTCCTCACCGCTGATGGACCGTTCCTCATTCCCGTAGTCGCTGCACTCCCCTTTGCCCTTCTTGCTCTACGGGCTGACGCACACAGCAAGAATCGCGCGCTCATCGCCGAGCTCTCCGGATCCATCGCCATGGGAGCAACCGTTGCGGCAATAACCATCGCCGGTGGATGGGACCTTGCCCCCGCATTCGGATTGTGGCTGGTGCTCGCCGCTCGGGATGTCGCTGCGATCGTCCTCGTGCGAGGCCAGGTACGTCGCTTGAAGAACAAGCCAGCCGGGAACCGCAACATCTATGCCGTACAGGTGCTGGCGATCGTCACGGTTGCGGTCGCAGCGGTATTCGGCATCGCACCATGGCTGTCGGTAGCCGCGATCGGCGTCATTGGCGTCGTCGCCGTGGTCTCTCTCAACAGACCCCCTGTGCCAGCAAAGGTCATCGGCTGGACCCAGATGGCCGTCGGCCTCGCCGTGGTCCTCATCACCGCCGCCGGCGTCTAGCCACACGATTCTGGCGTCCAAACGCGCCATATACGGCCGATTTGGACGCCAGAACCTTCCCAAGCGTGCTGAAACGATGGATTGGGTTGCCGACAGTTGGTGGAACACGACGGTTCATGCGAAGCTCATCCCATGGATCCAGTCGACAAGAATGAACCGAGCCATCGGGCACCGCTTGATGTCGGTAAGCGAAACCGGCTCGACTTCGGGCCGGTTGCCGCAACCACCGCCATCGCTGCTATCGCCGCGGTCACCGTCGCTGCCGCCCTGGCACTGATCATCCCCGGACTTGTCGAACAATATCTCCTCGATGCTGAGGTGAACTCGATCCACGACACCGTCGATGAGATCGCGCGTTCCATCGATCCGGGGGAGAGCCTCACCGAAGCCGACTTTGCGCAACTTCAGATCGATGTCGAACACACCTTGCTCGGACGTGAGATCGTGCGCGTGAAGATCTGGAACGATTCGGGGACGATTGTATTCTCAGATGAGCAACGCCTCATCGGAAACACCTATCCGATGACCCAGGATCTTCTCGCGGCATTCAGCGGAGAACTCATCTCAGAGGAACCCGATCTCACGCAGGCCGAGAACGAATACGAGCGAGATTTCGGTGAGCTCCGTGAGTACTACGTTCCTGTCGACAGTGGCACCCAAGGTATTGAAGTGGTGTTCGAGGTATACGAACTCGCCGACAAACTCGTCAATACCGTGGCTGACATCCGTGTTGCCGTTCGGACCTCCCTCGGGATCGGAGCCGTGATGCTCCTCGCAGCGCTCACCGCTGCGGGTGTCGCCAACGCGCGGGCGGAGAAGCGGAGACAGGCGCAGTCACAACGACTGATCAGCCAACTCATCGAAATTCGTGAGGATGAGCGAACGAGAATCATCGGCGCCCTCCACGACGACATCGGACAACCACTGTACCGAATCCTCTTCGGGCTTCAGGCAAGCCGCGGAATGGTGGAACAGCATTCTGATGTTGACAAGGAACTCGAACGTCTTGACGGACTCGTCAGAACGGTCGACACGACGCTACGAACCGAGCTCACGGCGCTACGCGACGAGCCGGGAGTGGAGATCGATCTGGAATCTGCACTCGCCGAGTTGATCGAGGTAACCGAGAGCGAGACAAACCTCGAGATCGATCTCATCTCGGATGTCGATACAGAACTCCCCCTCCCCCACCGGGCAACGTTGTACCGTGCCGCCAAGGAAGCGCTGGTCAATGTTGCCAAGCATGCACATGCAAGCCATGTCACTGTGCGACTCATCGAGGGGCGGGACACAACCATGCTCGAGATCACGGACGATGGAGCCGGTTCCATGGGTTCCCCTGGACTCGGACTCACGACGACACGCGACAGGCTCGAAGCGATCGGCGGTGGTATCGAGATCTCAGACGCAAAGGGTGGAGGAACTCGATTCGTGGCGTGGGTGCCAATCGAACGGACAGTGACCCAATGATCAGGGTTGCGATCACTGATGATCAC
>JAUVQC010000061.1 GCA_030598305.1 Actinomycetes bacterium | reverse complement strand
TGGACGGAGAATGCCGTGATGTCGTGACACGCGAGACCCTCGTTGGTGCCGTCGTTCAGGTTCTGATGCGTGGCGGATACGGCGCCGAACTCGGTGTTGACGTTCGCCGGCAGCAGATCAGGCGTGGGTAGCCCGCGCCTCTTGGGCCGTGCCTTTCCTGTGATTGACCACAGATCCACGGCAAATCCATGGTTCTGGGACGTGATCTCGACGCTCCCGTCCGCAAGTCGCTTCACGGGATGGTTACCACCGTGATGGCCGAATGGCAGCTTGAATGTCTCCGCGCCCAGAGCTAGGCCGAGCAGCTGATGGCCGAGGCAGATGCCGAAGACGGGAGTCCTGCCGAGGAGCCCCCTGATCGCATCCACGGGACCGCCGAGCGGCTCGGGATCTCCCGGTCCGTTGGAAAGGAACACGGCGTCGGGTGCCAGATCGAGCACGTCCTGGGCGGACGTGGAACATGGGACCACAGTGACATCGAGGCCCCGCTCGTTCATGGATCGGATGATGTCCGTCTTTATCCCGAAGTCATAGGCGACGATGTGGCCACTTCGAGGTCCGTCCGACTGACAGAAGTAACGCTCTGATGTAGTCACGGTGCTTGCGAGGTCCTGTCCCTCCATGGACCGTGCTGATGCGGCCAGAGATGCAAGCTCGGCCTCATCGACGTCCACTCCGACCGCTACAGGCATCGAGCCTCGATCCCGTATGTACCGCGTAAGGCGTCGTGTGTCGATGTCCGATAGCGCGACAACGTTGTGCTCGATGAGATAGTCGCCGAACGGACGCGATGAACGCCAGGATGAGGCAGTCCGGCTCAAGGAGCGAGTGACAAGAGCCCTCGCGTGCACGCTCGAGGACTGGTCGTCGAATGGTGCCGAACCGTAATTTCCAATGTGTGGCGCGGTGAGCACGACGACCTGCCCCGAGTAGGAAGGGTCCGTGATGATCTCCTGGTATCCGGTCATCGCGGTATTGAACACCGCCTCACCCGTGACCGCGCCTTCGGCGCCAACAGAGCGACCGCGAAAGACCGCGCCGTCCGCGGTTACAAGGAGGCCCTGGCTCATCGACGACCGCCATGAGTCAACACACCGTTGAAAACCGTTGCCACAACTCGACCTTTGAGCGTGGTGCCGAGATAGGGGGCATTCCGCGATTTGGAGAGGGATGTCCTGGGTGTCCAATTCGCCTCGGGATCGAACACCACGACATTGGCTGCATCATTGACCTCAATCGGTTTGCCTTGATCAGGCAAGCCGGCGATCTGTGCCGGTGCAATCGACATTCGCTGAAAGAATGACTCCTGGTTGAGTCCGACGACCTGATTAGTGACCGCAGCGGCCCATTCCAATCCGATGACCCCGTTGGGTGCCTGCTCGAAAGGCACATCCTTCTCGGAAGCGGAATGTGGAGCGTGATCCGTCGCGACAATATCGATGACACCAGTCGTCAGGCCAGCGATCAGCGCTTCACGGTCTTCCGCCTCTCGCAACGGAGGCATCATCTTGTAGCGTGAGTCTGTCGTCGCCACATCCTCATGGGTGTACATCAAATGGTGCGGTGTCGCCTCGGCGGTTACGGACAACCCTTCGGCCTTTGCGGCGGCGAGGAGTTCGACGCCACCAGCTGTTGAGATGTGCTGAATGTGATATCGGACGCCGGTGAGCCTCGCGAGGGCGATGTCGCGGTCGATCGTGATGTCGTCGGCCTCTCGTGGGATGCCTGACATTCCGAGTCGTGATGAGACTGAGCCTTCATGCATGTGACCCGAGCTACTCAGGACGGCATCGACCGCGTGTTGGGAGACGACGCCTCCAAGCTGTTGCACATACTCCATGGCCGACCGCAGCACGCTCGCGTTCCCAACCGAGTCCCCGTCGTCCGTGAAGATCCGGACACCAGCGTTCCACAGCTCATCGATGTGCGCCATACGCTCGCCCGCCCTGCCGATGGTCAGACAGCCAGCAGAGGCGACTTCGAGAAGCCCGGCGCGCCTTCCCTGTTCTGCTACGAACAGAGCAAGTCGCCCAGAATCGACAGCGGGTTCCGTGTTCGGCATCGCAACGATGGCAGTGAACCCGCCAGCTGCACCAGCAGCGCTCCCTGTAGCGATGTCCTCCTTCCACTCCTGGCCCGGTTCGCGCAGGTGGGTATGGATGTCAACCAATCCAGGGCCGACCCATGCGCCAGCGCAGGCGATCGTGTCCTTGGCTTGGCCAAGATCGGCGCCGAGAGCAGCGATGGTTCCGTTACTGATCGCCACGTCGGTTGTCTGGATACCGTTCGATGTCAGGACGGACCCACCGCTGAGGATCAGATCATGCATCGTGACCACCTCTGAACAGTCGGATGGCTGTCTCCTCCGGTCCGGCTCACTCCTCGTCACCGCGATCGATCCAGACTCCTTCTTCTCCGTCGATCTCTTGGAAGCGGACCGCTACGCGCTCGGAGATCGCAGTTGGGATGTTCTTGCCAACGAAGTCCGCCCGTATGGGGAGTTGTCGGTGCCCCCTGTCGACCACTACCGCGAGTTGCACGGCGTCCGGCCTGCCGAGATCTGCAAGGGCATCGAGGGCCGCACGGATCGTACGCCCTGTGTAGAGCACATCATCGGCGATGACCACGGTCTTGCCGTCAATGCCTTCGGGCATGTCTGTTGGACCGACTCGAGTCTTCGGACGTGTGTCGAGATCGTCGCGGTACATGCCGATATCGAGGCTTCCTGCAGCAACATCCCGTCCCTCGATCTCGCTGAGAGCCGCAGCAATCCTGTTCGCGAACGGTTTCCCCCTGGTAGGGATTCCGACCAGGATGACATTGGTTGCGCCGTGATTGCGTTCGACGATCTCGTGGGCGATCCGCTTCGTGAGTTTTCCGAGGTCCTCCTCGGACATCACCCTCCGCATGATCCGCCTCTAGATACAGAAAAGCCGCACGCCTTGGCGCACGGCATCCGAACCATTCTCATTCTCTCCATCCTTCTCGGCCTCACAGGACCGCGTTAAAGGTTGACTCTTGATCCCACCCTACTACTCGGTCGAGGACTCCGACTCGAGCCGTTCGCCCCCCGTTGCTTCTCCTCCGTCCGCTTCGGCGACGGCTGACAGCACTCCGTTGATAAAGGCGCCCGATTTGGCGGTTGAAAACGTCTTGGCGAGTTCGATCGCTTCCGATATCACGATTGCCTTCGACAGATCCGAGTTCTGGAGCTCGTACACGGCGAGACGCAGGATGTTTCGATCAACCACAGGCATGCGTTCCATGCGCCACTTTGTCGACACTGCGGTGATGGCCGCGTCGATGGCTTCCCGGTTCTCCCACGTGCCCTCAGCGAGTACGCCGGCGCGTCTGGAGATTTTGGTGAAGTCGATCTCCTCGAGACCCCGCGAGTCGGCCGCGTACAGGGCGCCAAGGGCCTGCTCCCTGGCCTCTGCCTGTTTCACGTCACTCGGGTGATGTAGTCGCCAGTTCGGGTGTCGACCTTGAGGATGTCACCCTCCTCGACAAAGAGTGGCGCCTGGACGACTCGGCCTGTCGAGAGCGTGACTGGCTTCGTTGCGCCAGATACGCGGTCTCCCTTGACACCCGGCTCGGCGAACGTGACCTCGAGTTCAACGGATGCTGAGAGCTCGATGTCCACGGGCGTACCCTCGAACATCGCGATACGCACCACCATGCCGTCTGGCATGAAGTCAGCAACCCCGCCAACGAGCTCCTCAGATACGGGGAACTGCTCGAAGGTCTCCCCGTCCATGAAGTTGAATCCCATGTCGTCGCGATAGAGAAAGGTGAAGTCACGACGGTCGATAGTTGCCTTTGGTATGTTCTCGCCGGCGCGGAAGGTCTTGTCGAGCACAGCTCCGGTGCGGACGTTCTTGAGCTTCATGCGGACGAAGGCCTTGCCCTTACCGGGCTTCACATGTTGGTAGTCGACCACAGAGAAGAGCCCTTCGGGAAGGTTGAGAGCCATTCCCGGCTTCACATCGTTGGTTGAGATCATCGTCGGTCTTCCTCCATGGCGAGACAGGCGGTGTCAGGTGAGACCTATCCCCTCGAATGCTGCCCGTACGGTAGCGTCGTCCGCGTGTACCAGCTCAGGTGACCCGAAGTCACGAAGAAGCACCATTCGCAGCCCTTCGGAGTCACGTTTCTTGTCCCGATCCATCGTCTCCCTTACGGCTTCGGCATCTGCCTCGGGAGCTTCGAGAGGAAGCCCGACCCGAGCGAGCGCTTCCCGCTGGCGCTCCTCCCCTCCGAATCCAAGCACGGACCTCGATGCGGCACCTGCCGCGACCATTCCGATGGACACGCTCTCCGCGTGGCTCCTGCCTGTCGTCGTCTCGATGGCGTGACCGACCGTGTGGCCATAGTTCAGGACCGCGCGCCTGCCACGTTCGTGGAAGTCCTCGTTGACAACCGCGACCTTGACCGCCGCACAACGGTTCACGATCTCTTCGAGATCCACATCGAGGCCGTCGCGCTCGAATGCCTCAACGATCGCCATGTCATCGATGAACCCGGTCTTGAGCGCCTCCGCCGCTCCCTCGCGTTTGAGGCTCAGGGGGAGCTGATCGATGATGTCAATGTCGATGAGTACCGCTTCGGGGTGGGCGAAAACGCCGGCGAGATTCTTAGCGCCCACGTTCACACCGGTCTTGCCTCCTATCGCTGCGTCAACAGCTGCAACGAGCGTTGTCGCGACGTAGATCACCGGGACGCCCCTCAGGTACGTGCCTCCGACGAAGCCTGTGACATCGGTCAGCGCTCCACCCCCGACGCCGATCACCAAGTCTTCACGTGTAAATCCGCTGTCATTGAGAAACCGATACACGTCCTCAACCACGCCCAACTGTTTGGCCTCCTCGCCATCAGGCAGGGTGTAACCAGTGACCACGATCCCGGCATCGGCCAGGACGTTCGCATACGACTCCGCGAGGCCACCTGTGTGCGGCTGGCAGAGGATCGCTACGCGCTGTCTCGGACGGGAGGTGACGATGTCGACGAGTACTTCGTTCACACCACGGCCGACCACGATTGTCGAGACCGGATCGTCTGCCCGCCAGATCACATGTCGACGCACGATGCCACCTCCATCGCGATCTCCTGGGGGCTTCGTCCCACGGTCGAAACGACACGCTGGGCGACATCGCTGTAGACATCTGTACGGTCACCGAGGATCTGCTCGATCGCGCTCGTGCTCGGCAGAAGAGGCCTGTCAGTCCCCACTTCAACACGTTCGGCAATGGACGCAGCATCAACGTCGAGCAGCACGATCGTCCCCGACTCCTCCATCACCGCGACGTTGTCGCGCGACAGGATCGATCCGCCGCCTGACGCTATCACTGAATCCGCCGCGACAGCAGCCGTCGCGACAGCGGCAGACTCTGCGTCGCGGAACACGGCCTCTGAGTCATCGAAAAGCTCAGGAATCGTCCTGCCCGTATTGCTCATGATCATCGTATCGGTGTCGAGAAAAGGTCGTTCGAGGATCTGGGCCGCGAGTACACCCACGGTCGTCTTCCCTGATCCCATCATGCCAATGAGCCAGAGGTGTCCCATATCAGAAATCGGCCAACCTGGCCGTGTAGGCGTTCAGCGATGCGACAAGGTCCGAGACCGTGTCACCCCCGAATTTCCGTATCAACTCATTCGCCAACACGAACGCAACCATCTGCTCGGCGACAACGCCGGCAGCGGGCACCGCGCACACGTCGCTTCGTTCACGGAAGGCTGACGCTGACTCCTTGGTGTCGACGTCAACCGTTTCGAGTGCGCGCATGAGTGTCGCAATCGGTTTCATCGCCGCCTTGACCCGCAGCACTTCTCCGGTCGTCATCCCGCCTTCGAGACCTCCGGCACGATTCGTTCGGCGCGTGTAGGCATCGTCTGACGTGATGATCTCGTCGTGGGCAGCCGACCCTCGCGATGCGGCCTGGGTCAATCCATCACCGATCTCGACAGCCTTGATGGCCTGAATCGACATGACAGCGCCGGCAAGCAAACCGTCGAGTTTGCGGTCCCAGTGCACGTGGCTACCCAGTCCCGGTGGTAGGCCGTAGGCGAGCACCTCCACGACTCCGCCAAGTGTGTCCCTATCGGTCTTCGCTGCCTCGATTTCGCCGATCATGGCGTTCTCTGATGCAGCGTCAAACACGCGTACCTGGGAATCATCGATGGTCTTCAGGTCGCCTGGGCCCGGAAGCGGGCCCGAGGCTGCAGACACAGACCCGATAGCCACTACGTGGCTCAACACCGTGATTCCTGTTTCGCCTAGGAGCTGTTTTGCGAGGTAGCCGACAACGGTGCGGGCCGCAGTCTCTCGTGCTGAGGCGCGTTCGAGGATGTCGCGAGCATCGTGCGTATCGTACTTCTGCATGCCAACGAGGTCCGCGTGGCCCGGTCGGGGCTTGGTCTCGCGCTTGGACGCCTCCCCCGCTTCCGGTGACATCTCGTCCTGCCACCTCTCCCACTCTGTGTTTCGGATGAGCACGGTCACTGGACTGCCGAGGGTCTTTGCGAATCGAACTCCGCCCAGGATCTCGAGTTCATCGCGTTCGAGCCGCATACGTGGACCTCTTCCGAAACCGAGTCGCCTCCGCGCAAGCTCGTCTGCAATACCGTCCTTGGTGACGGTCAGGCCAGCCGGAAGGCCCTCGACGGTCGCGACGAGGCCGGGACCGTGCGACTCGCCCGATGTGAGAAACCTAAGCATGGAGATGCAGCCTAGGTGCACTCATCATCGGAGATACCAATCAACGACAGTCTGTCCGAAGAAGACCGTGACGATCGCTGCCGTCGTCATGAACGGTCCAAAGGGAATCGCATCCTTGCGGCCGGATCTGCCGGTGATGAGGAGGAACACAGAGACGAGCCCTCCGAGGAGGAAGCCTCCGATACCTGCGACGAGTACGTGACCCAGGCCCAGATAGCCTGCGAATACGCCGATGAGGAACGCGAGCTTGACATCGCCGAAGCCGAGGCCCCCACGCACGATGAGTGCAAGAAGGAATAGCACGAAAAAGTAGGCCGCACCTCCGATGCCGGCATCGATGAGGCTGCCTCCCGATGGATCGGTGAGGTGGCCCGCCACCAGTAGCACGATGCCGATGATGGTCGCTGGGCCGAGGATGCGATTCGGGATGAGTTTCGTATCGAGATCGGTGACCGTGAGCAGGATCATCACCCAGAGAAACAGAAGGTACGCGGGCAGGAGCCAGAGCGAAGGGGTTGAGAGAGGAAGGAGCGCCGACAGTACGACCGTGGCC
>JAUVQC010000086.1 GCA_030598305.1 Actinomycetes bacterium | reverse complement strand
AGGATGACGATGGCGGGCGGCTCGAAGTCGCCGTACGAGAGCCTTGGGGCGAAGAGATGGCCCTCCATGTGGTCGATGCCATAGAGGGGCTTTCCAAGGGCGTATGCAAACGACTTCGCAAACGAGTATCCGACCATGAGTGGTCCGATGAGGCCGGGACCCTGGGTCACTGCAACTGCATCGATGTCATCGGGGTGGATTCCGGCCTGCGTGATCGCCTGGTGGGTGAGAGGTCGGATCGCTTCGACATGTGCCCGAGCAGCAACCTCGGGGACGACGCCCCCGAAGCGGGCGTGCTCGTCGACCTGGCTTGCCAGCACGGAACTGCGCACGCCATAGCCCTCGATGACCGCAACGCCGGTCTCGTCGCAGCTCGTCTCGAACCCAAGGACAAGCGGAGCGCTCATGGCACGTCTCCTTCGACCACTGACCTGATCGACGTCAACTTCTCGGCGTACTCGGGGGCGTCGATGTCCGTAGCCCACATGACGAGCGCGTCTTCACCCTTGTAGTAATTCTTCCTCTTGCCGACCGGGGCGAACCCGAAGAGCTCGTATAGCCCCTGAGCAGATGAATTCGAGAGCCGAACCTCCAGGGTCAGATGCCTTGCGCCGACACGTAGAGCCTTGTCGACGAGTGCCAGCATCAATTGCTTGCCGAGGTGACGGCCTCGCACCTCTGGAGCAACGGCAAGTGTGGTGATGTGGGCATCCTCATCGACGACGAGCAGGCCTCCGTAACCAACGATTCGAGCGTCGCCATTGGTAACCACGACGTATGCCCGATTCTCCATTGCGAGCTCGTCGAAGAACACGCGAGGCGGCCAGGGCTCGTCATACACCTCAGCCTCGAGAGCAGCAACGAATGGGATATCGCCACGATCCATCTCGCGGATTGTCATCGTCATTGTGGCCACGCACCTTCGGAACGAAACGCCTCCCAGTTGATCTGCACATCCGGTTCACGCATGTAGACGGGACGAACGACATCCGCGTCGGTCGTCTTCCCATGGCTCGCCTTCATGGACGCGATCTCAAGGATCGTCTCAGCAGATGGGTATCGCGGCCGTCCACGTTTGACACGATGCAGTCCTGTCCAGGTCGATTCAGGCAGCGACTGCCAATCTCCGACAACGAGGGCGTCGCCGACCTCTGCCTCAAGCATCGCCTTGAAGGCATCGGGTGTGACGACCTCGGGCTCGCCGTCAGGTGCAACGCCCCCGGGCAACGGAGCGAACGGCGCTACAGCGATCTGGCCCCTTCGCATGTCAACGACCGACCAGATACGCCTTCGACCTGTCGCTGCTCGAACCGCGATTGTCGTGAGCGACGAAACGGTGACCATCGGTGCTCCGATCGCGGCAGCGAACGCCTGGGCCGTGGACAGCCCTGAACGAAGTCCGGTGTACGGCCCCGGGCCAACATCAACGGCAACAAGGTCTATGTCCCTCGCCACCCACCCGGCCTGCTCGAGACAGAAGTCGATCGCAGGGATCAGAAACTTGACATGGCCCCGTCGATCCACATTTACGGAGAGACCGCGAAGATCATCGTCTTCGCCAATGGCAACAGACGAAGCAGGGGTCGCTGTGTCAATGGCAAGGATCCTCACGCGATCACTCCGAGGTCACGCTCGGTCCACGCACCGTGTGGTCGAAAGCTGATGGATCGGTGGTCGCCTTCGATCTCGATGTGAATCACCAAGTGATCCGGAGGGAGGCTTTCTGAGATCGCGTCGCCCCACTCGATGAATACGACTCCGTCCCTGCCCTCGTCAGCAAGCTCCAGATCCTCGAACTCACCGATCGATCCGAGTCGGTACACATCCGCGTGCACCATGGGGAGGAAGCCATCTGTGTAGATCTTCTCGATGAGGAAGGTCGGACTTGTGATCTGAGTTCCGATACCCAATCCGCTCGCAACACCTGATACGAACAGTGTCTTGCCGGATCCGAGGCGTCCCGAGAGCGCGATGACATCGCCCGCCGTCAGCAGGGCAGCGAATCTGCGGCCAAGCAGCAGGGTTTCGTCAGGAGATGAGGTGCGAATGTCAACGTTCATCGATGTACACAAGATTACCGTCGATGATGTTCCGGACGATGACAAGATCCTCCCGTATTTCATTCGTTACCCGATCACCACCGCGAAGCGCCGCAGCGGGGTGGAACGTTGGCACGAGAAACCTCCCCCACCACTCGTACGCCCTGCCGCGCATGCGCGTGATGCCGGTCGTGGTCTTGAGCAAGAGCTTCGTTGAGAAGTTCCCCAATGTGATCACGACCGTTGGGTCGATGAGCTCGATCTGCCTCTTGAGGTACCCCTTGCAGGCATCGATCTCGTCGGGACGGGGATCTCGGTTTCCTGGGGGACGGCACTTGACAACGTTGGTGATATACACGTCATCGCGTTGTAGATCGATCTCACCCAACAGCTTGTCGAGCAACTGCCCTGATCGCCCGACGAACGGCAGACCCTGTTCGTCCTCCTTCTGGCCCGGACCCTCGCCCACGATGAGTACGTCTGCATCGGGCGACCCGGCTCCGAACACAACATTGGTCCTGCCCTCTGCAAGCGTGCACGCGGTGCAGCCGCGGGCCAGTACCGCCAGATTCTCAAGTGTCTCGATCTGTGCAGGGTCGGTGGTCACGACACGCCAGCATGTTCTATTGCGGCGATAACCGATGCTGCGACCGTCTCGAAGGCTGCCTCAGCGAGCCCATCGATGCTTGCGTGATGGGTTTCGTTCGACACAACGAAGACCGTGTCACCGTCATAGCGCGTGTGTGCAGGCCTGATCGTCACCGCCAGGGCATCGTGGGCGCGAATAGCGAGCCTTCGCATCTCGCTTCGCTCGATTACCGCGTCCGTCGCCAGGGCGACCAGGGTCGTGTTCTGAGCGAACCCGAGGTTCTGCCTCATCAGGTCATCGGTCTCCTCGGAACCCGTCAAGCGCTCACCATCGAGTGAGTACACGTCCCCAACAGCGTTCAGCGCGACGAGGGCACCGACAGTGGCATCACCCACACGAGCGGATGCAGATCCGATACCCGAACGCGTCGCATGCTCGATTCCGGCCAGCTTCCCTACCGTCGCACCCGTGCCAGCACCGACTGACCCCATCGCGACGGGTTCCCCTGAGCGGGCGAGAAACGCTGATCGTCCATCCTCGGACGTGGGGCGGATATCTGACCGTCCGACCATCAGGTCGTACAGGATCACCGTCGGGACTATTGGCACGGGACCCGTCGGAGTGGGCGCTCCGATGCCCGCTGCTTCGAGTTCCTCGACAACGCCATGAGCGGCTGCGAGTCCGAACGCACTACCCCCGGAGAAGACGAGGGCATTTACGACGACCGGCTTGATGGCGTCCCCGAAGATCGCAAGCTCCCGGGTTCCCGGTGCACCTCCGCGCACATCCACCACGCCAACATTGGGTTCCGGAAACGTCATGACGGTCACTCCCGTCATCGCATCGGTATCGGTGTGGTGGCCGACCAGGACGCCGCCTACATCGGTGATGGTTCCCCTAGCCATGGACAGATCCTCCGATGTAGCGACGCTGAAGCCGAGGACCGAAATCGCAGACGACCTCCCACGTGATGGTGTCGAGGAGGGTTGCCCACTCCTCGGGTGTGATCGATTCGCCTCCCTGGCTGCCCATGAGGACTACCTCATCGCCGACGGATACGTCATCCCTCCCGACATCGACGAGTGCCATGTCCATGGTCACCGTGCCGGCGAACGGATAGCGACTGCCGTTGATGAGGACGGAGCCGGTATCGGACAAGCTACGGCGCACACCGTCTGCGTACCCGATCGGGATCGTGGCAACCCTGCGCGCCGTGTCGAGCGGTCGTCGCCTCCCGTACGACGGCCTGGCCCCAACAGGTAGGTCGCGGACGTACGACACATGACTCACCACACGCATCGCGGGCTTCAGATCGATATTCGAGCCACTCTCGGGATGCGGGCGCATGCCGTAGATGCCAAGCCCGACACGGCACAGGTCGTGGCGCGTTTCGGGGAAGTCGAAGGCGGCGGCGGTGTTCGCAGCATGCAGAATCTTGGGAGTTATGCCCTCATTTTCGAGCGCTGCCGCGAAGTTGACGAGGGCATTGTTCTGCCTGTTGGTGTACTCGAAATCCGCGTCAGCGACCGAGAAGTGTGTGAACACGCCCTGGAGGATGAGATGTTCATCGCTGTCGATCCTGCGAGCGATTTCGAATGCCTCTACCGGGGGCGCGCCAACCCGGTGCATGCCTGTGTCCAGTTTCAGGTGCACAGGGTATGGAAGCGTCGACGCGTTCTTCGCCACTGAGGCCAGCTCTTCGACGAAACCAGCGCGGTAGGCGGTCGGGGTAAGACCGTGGGTGACGATCGGGAGCACCTCACCGATGGACGGCTCGGAAAGCACGAGGATCGGGACATCGATGTCAGCCTCCCTGAGACGCACTCCTTCCTCAACCAGAGCCACTGCGAGCCAGCCTGCTCCTCCTGAAATCGCAGCCTCGGCAACGGGGATGTCTCCGTGTCCATATGCATCAGCCTTGACGACCGCGCACAGGTCTGCATCACCAATCTCTGCCTTGATGTGGCGCACGTTGTGTTCGATTGCGTCGAGATCGATCTCGATCCACGATGGGCGCATCCTGCTCCAGCTCGTCTGTTGGATTGACGGTAGTCAGACCGTACGGTGTGTGGTGACTGCCGCGGAGACCTCATCGATCAGCCGCTTGGCAGTGACAGCGTGGTCAATGGCAACCTTCGATCCGGCCACACCATGGAGATAGGCGGCGGAAGCTGCTGCCACTGGCGCTTCAACACCCCCTGCAATGAATGCAGCGATCATGCCAGCGAGCACGTCGCCGGTACCGATCGTTGCCAGCTCGGGTCCTCCGGTGTCGACGATGACGATGCTTTCGGCAACGATCAGCGTCGGGTTCCCCTTCAGCAGCAGCGTTGAACGTGTCTCGTCGGCGAGCCATCGGGCCGATATCGCATCGGCATCTGCACCGGCGAGACGCTTGAATTCACCGGCGTGTGGTGTCAGTACGGTTGGTGCGGAGCGGCGTTTGAGTACATCGAGTCGCGACAGCGCATTCAGTGCACCGGCATCGAGAACAACTGTGCCGCTGAAGCCCTCAAGAATATGTTCAACGAACTCGGACGCTACTGGCTCAAGCCCCGGACCCATCACGAGGGCGTCGAACCGCCCAAGCAGCGAAAGCACCTCGGAGGCGTGGTTCCGCCACGACGTCGTCTCTGATGCCTGCATCTGAGGGATGTCCGGCGCGGCAGCTGCATACTCGCTCGACGTTGCTGCGGTCGTGAACAGGACGGACGCGCCGGCACCTGCAGCGATGGCTCCCCGCGCCGCGAACAACGCTGCACCGGTGAGGCCGGGGACACCACCGATGGTCGCCACGGCACCTGCTGACCACTTGTGAGTTGATCGCCCTCTCGATGGAACGGTGACATCGGCTGCCGTCATGCGATACATCCCAGGGTCTCCCCCCTCAAGACCGATGTCGTACAGATCGATGTCACCGCAGAGATCGGGTCCTTGCCCGAGGAAGTGCCCTGTCTTGTACATGTGGAATGTGGCGGTGCGCTCAGCGGCGAATACTGCTCCTTGGGCAGATCCCGTGTCCCCATCGATTCCGGAGGGCACATCTACCGCGAGCACGGGGCTGTCAGCACGCGTCCAGGCCACCACCTCTTGGGGGAGATCGCCACGGAAACCGGTACCAACGAACGCATCGATCACCAGGTCGCAAGGTTCTGGCTGGCTCATCTCGACAACTCGTACACCGGTCGACACTGCTGAAGTCATGGCTCGATACCCAGGTGTTCCCTCGTCAGGCAAACCGAGGTGGTGCACCGTGACGGTGGCTCCCCGCCTCGAGAGGTAGCGGGCTGCTACGTACCCGTCGCCGCCGTTGTTCCCACGCCCGGCGATCACATGGACACGGCTTCCGTAGCCAATACCCATCGACGCGGCCGACAGCGCGACCCCGTTCCCCGCTGCATCCATCAGCCGGTCGACGTCAGCCGTCGTCTCCGCGTCGATCCTACGCATTTCATCGACGCTCACGATGGGGTCCATCAGGT
>JAUVQC010000084.1 GCA_030598305.1 Actinomycetes bacterium | reverse complement strand
GATCACCGGGGTAGGGCGTCGTCAGAAGACGATCGCGCTGGCCTCCGCCCGGTGCGGTTTCAGAAAGGTAACAGGGTCACGCCCTACTTGTTGGCTTTCTCTCGTGTCGTCTCGATCGCATCGAGCAGTGGCTGTGCCTTCAACCTTTGGGCGACTCCCTGAGCGGCATCGAGAAGCTCAATCGCCTCCTCGCTGCCCGCATCGGTCTCGATGAGAGCCTGTGCGAGCCTCCACTGCGCCTTGGCCCTGTAGTACGGGTGGTCTGTCCACGCGTCCACAGCCTCTCGCCACACCTCGGCGTCGTTGTGACGCCTCGCCCTCGCAAGGTTGGCATTCGCTTCCGTGTTGAACTCCGCACCGTTTGTGGCCCGCTCCACGTTGGCTTCGAGCTGGTTCTGCCACGTCGAAGCCAACTCGACCCACCCATCCTGGTCGACACCCTCGACCACAGCGTCGCCCACCGATTCAATGCCAAGAGAAGCAACGCGACCCATGTGGAGCCATGATTCGTCGTCAACGTCCTCTGGCAGATATGACTCAGTCGTCGTGACCGCTTCGTCGTACCGTCTCCCCCATAACGATTCAGAGATGAGACTGGCGGAGTAGGGCGCTGTGTTCTGTGAGTCCATGGCGATGGCATCGAGCCCGCTGAGTCGGTCCACCTCCTCCAACAGTGCGTCGTGGTCCCCGCGTTCTGCCGCGATCGACATGATCCCAACGGATACGTTGATCTGTGGAAGATCGACGACATCGGCGGGATCCAGCGTCCCGAGGTGCCTCACGGCTTCATCCCACCCTCCAGTAGTGAATAGGACTTCCGCCGCGTTGCCGTGCAGCATCCGTTCCCATGGCTTCACGCCGAGTTCGCGTGTTCTAGCGATGCCCCGTTCATTGATATTCAGGGCTTCGTCGGTCCTACCTGCCTTCCCGAGTGTGGTCCCTTGGTTGACGAACACGATGAGCTCCCCTCTGAGGTTTCCGAGCTCCTTTGCTCGAGTCGCCAGTCGGTCGAAGAACTCGTTTGACATGTCGATATCGCCGAGGTCCCCGGCTGCCGTGGCGATTGCGGTCAGGGCTCGCACTTCAGCCATTCTTGCGTCCGATGCGACGGCGAGATCCAGAGCCTGCAACCCCATTTCGAGCGCTTCGGAGGACTGTGCGTCGAGCATCTGCTTGCCTGCGAGGTTTGCGAGCACGTCAGCCCATGCGACATTCGGCTCGTCTTTCGGAACGATCTCGAGCGCTCTGCGGGCCATCTCATGTGATCTGACGCCGTGTCCCTGGAGGGTGAGGTTGGCACTCATCTCCTTGTAGAGCAGTGCCCGCGTGCGATCGTCGAGATTGTTGCGGTCGAGTTCCACAGAGATGCGGTCGACCGAGCGTTGCTGATCTCCGCCAAAGCCTGATGTCGCGTTCGCCAATCGGATCACCAGTTCGGCGTGATCGATCCCTGTGGCGTCTTCGGGATCTGCTGCGTCATCCCATAGGTCAAAGGCGAGTTCGAGATTCGCTGTTCTCTCCGCCGGGGCGAATGCTCGTTCGGCCTCCGCAGCGGCGTCAATTGCGCACCGCAGTGCTCGATCATTCTCATTGGCGTGTAACCAGTGATTGAGTAGGATCTTCGCTGGCTCGCCACGGGTTTCGAGTGCTCGCCCGACAGCTCGGTGAAGTCGGATCCGTCGACGTGTTGCAAGATCGTCATACAGCGTCTGTCTGAGCAGTGCGTGAGCGAACGCGAACTCATCGGCATCGTCGCCTTCGATGATGACGCGGGCCGCCGACGCGGCGTCGACTACGGCATCGATGGTGTGTTCGTCCAGACCGGCGACAGCTCCTGCGACCTCAACGGAGAATGTTGGTCCGATGACCGATGCGACTTCGAGCGTTGCGACTGCGTCCTCGCCCAGATGTTCGAGGCGCCGTCCGACGACTTCGCGGATTCCTTCAGGGATCCCGTAGTCGTCGATCGGTATGTCGGACACCCATGTGCCGTTCTGGTCGATCGCTCCCTCGTCCTGGAGGTGGGCCGTGATCTCCTGGATGAAGAAGGGATTGCCTTGGGTTTCATCCGTTATCGACGCGATTACGTCACTTGCGATGTCTACTCCGAAGTAGCTGTCGATCATCGCCCCGACCTCTTCCCCGCTGAGACGGGGGAGTGGGATCCGCTCGAGCCGGTGCTCCCTTCGCAGGTCGGTAAGGAGTGTCGGGAGGGGGTGGGTGCGTACGAGGTCAGTGTCGCGGTAGGTGCCGATTATGACGAGTGGGAGGTCCTCGTCCTTTCGAGCCAGGTGGGCGACCGTCGCGATCGACTGTTCGTCTGCCCAGTGGAGGTCGTCGAGCACTGCCACAGTTGCTGGCGATCCGCCTTTCGGACGCATCAGTGACCCGAAGGCTTCTGCCATCAGGTACTGGGTTGTGTCGGCATCGGTTTGGAGCGGTGGTGGCAGATTCGGCGGAAGTGGTATCCCCGGCACGAGCTGTGCAATGTTGCCCGCTGCCGGTCCGATTGCTGTGAGTCTCTCCGGCTGGGCATTGAGGACCGAGCGAGCGATTTCGATGAACGGCTGGTAGGGGAGGGCGGCGTCGGGGGTGCATCTGCCCGCAACGACTGTGGCACCGTTGTCTGCTGTTGTGCGGCACCACGTAGAGGTGAACGACGTTTTACCGATTCCCGGCTCACCGATCACGGTCACGAGGGTGGTACCTTCGGTTGCGGCGGCGTGTGTGGCGTCCAACTGGGCGAGCTGCGTGTCTCGCCCGATGAGGTTTCTAGGGATGCCACGGCTCAAGAAGGCCGGAAACGGTACTTCGCCATGGCTGGTGGTGACCGCCGGTTGGATCGCCTCCTCGATGGACCACAACTCGATCGGGCCCTCAACCCCCTTCAGATTGTGACTGCCCATGGACGTATATGGAAACCTGGCTCGTCTACCGATCAGGGCTTTGACAGTGTCGGTGACGAGGATCTGACCGCCGTCGGCCTTGTCACACACCCGGGACGCAATTGCAACCGGGAGGCCGATGACGTCGCCGTCCTCGTGGGCGACCTCCCCGGCATTGATCCCGATGCGCACGCCGATGTGGCGATCGGCATTTGCTTGGCGGTTGTAGAGGGTGACACCTTCTTGGATGCGCTGGCCCGCCACCACCGCATCGACAGAGGAGTCGAACACCGCAAGGGCGCCGTCGCCGAGGTTCTTGACGAGCCGTCCACCGGTCGAGGAGAGTGCATCGCCGATAATGCTGTCGTGTTCGACACCGATTTCATCCGCAGCATCATCACCAAGCCGGTCGCGCATGCGCGTTGAACCGACAAGGTCCGTGAACATCACTGTTGCCAACCCGCTCCCCGCCATGGCGAGACGATACTCCGCATTCGGGCGCTGCACCGAAACACCCACTTCACCTAATTGCTTAGTGGGCCTCTATTTGACTTTCTGTCAACTTCCCGCGAACCTCTGAGGAGCAACAAAGCTGGAGCAATACGGTGTGTGACCGGAACCGCTAAATGTCGATCAACCTCAGCCACCAGCAACGTCGCTATCTCGCCTACAGCATCCCGGTTCTTGCTGTCTTCGCGGCGCTGCTCTTCGGGGCGGTCATGCTCCTTCTCCTCGGTGCCAATCCGATAGAGGGCTACAGCGAGATGTTCATCGGTGCATTCGGCTCTGGCGATGCGCTGATCGCAACGATCCTGAAAGCCACTCCGTTGCTGTTCGTCGGCGTCGGTATCGTCATCGCCTTCAGGGCGAACGTCATCAACATCGGTGCAGAGGGCCAGATGGTGCTCGGCGGACTTTTTGCGACGATGGCTGCTCTGTATCTGCCCGAGATGCCGTCGTTGATCATGATCCCGACGGTGCTGATTGCAGGGGTAATCGGGGGAGCGCTCTGGGGTTGGATCCCTGGCTCGCTCAAGGCCTACTTCCAGGTCAACGAGATCTTGAGCACCATCATGCTGAACATTGTTGCAGTTCAGCTGATGAGCTATCTCCTGCGTGGTCCACTCATCGATCCAGCCGAGATCGAGAGAGGCACGCGCATTCCCCAGACTGAACGTCTCACCGAAGCTGCCGATCTCCCGCCCCTGTTCGGGAGCGACCGTCTGCACATAGGTCCGGTCCTTGCTGTCCTGTGTGCGATCGCGGCGTACTACCTGTTGTGGCGCACGCCCTTCGGATTCCGACTACGAGCCGTCGGCCTCTCCGAGCACGCTGCGCGGTACGCGGGCATTCCTGTTCGGCGCACGATCACGATCGCCCTGACGATGTCCGGCGCCCTCGCCGGGCTTGCCGGTGCCGTCCTCGTGTTCGGGAGCGAGAGCCATCGGATGGTCACGGATGGATCCACGCTGGGGTTCACGGGTGGCGCCGGGTTCAACGGCATCGTTGCCGCCCTTCTTGGAGGCCTCCATCCGCTCTGGACCATTCCTGCTTCATTCCTCTTTGGTGGCCTCATCGTCGGTGGCCAGGCGTTGCAGCGCGCCGTCCAGGTTCCCTCCGCACTGATCGTTGCACTCAACGGCCTCGTCGTCATCTTCGTGGTTGCGGCTGATCGGTATCGTGTGAAGCTGCTGTCCTCTGATGGGCGGGACGAACAGATCGGGGACGAGGGAAGCATGCCTGGAGGCGATGACGCGACTGCGCTCGGCTCCGTATACGACCCCGCACCTCGAGGTACCGAGTCGTACAAGACGGGGGACTCACCGTGAGCGAAGTCTTCACGATCGCGGTTCTCGTTGCGGTAGTGGGTTCGGCGATCCGTCTCGCCGTTCCGCTGCTCCTCGCCTCACTCGGAGAAACCTACGGCCAGAGAAGTGGCGTGCTCAACCTCGGTGTCGACGGGATCATGTTGCTCGGGGCGTTCGCTGGCTACTACGCCGTGCTCAAGAGCGGAAACGTGTGGTTCGGTCTCGTCGCCGCTGCTTTCGTTGGTCTCATCCTTGGCCTCGCGTCGGCGGTGATCGCCGTGACGCTGAAAGCCGAGCAAGGCATCAGCGGTATCGGCCTCTACCTCTTCGGCCTTGGGATGAGTGACCTGCTCTTCCAGAAGCTCGTTGGCACGCCCATTCCCATCGACACGTTCCCACCCCTCGACATACCGATTCTCGCCAACATCCCGTACATCGGGGAGATGTTCTTCCAGCACAACCTCGTCATATATCTGGCGTTCGCTGCCATTCCGATCAGCGCATTCGTCATCAACCGTACGACGTTCGGGATGAACATCCGGGCTGTGGGCGAGTACCCCGACGCAGCCGACACACTCGGTGTCAGCGTCACTCGGGTTCGATACGCGACCCAGTTGATCGGGGGGACGCTCGCGGGAATTGCTGGAGGCGTTCTTGCTATTTCACTCGGCATCTTCCAGCAGAACCTCACCAACGGAGCCGGATTCATCGCGATCGCGCTTGTCTATTTCGGCGGATTCAGGCCTGTGGGTGTCATGCTGGGAGCACTGCTGTTCGGGTTTGTCAATGCCCTCGTTCTGGAGCTGAAGACTCTCGAGATCATCCCGCGAGATATCTCGAACCTGGCGGCGATGGCACCAGCAATAATTACAATTCTCGCGTTGGCCTTTGTTGCGAGGCGCTTCCGGGCTCCAGCGGCTCTGACCAAACCATTCACGAGAGGACAATGAGGGCCGCGTACGGCCCACGAACATAGGAGAAAACTTGAAGAAGATAAGCATGAAACTATTCGTTCTGTTGGCGGTGTTCGCACTCGTTGCGGCAGCGTGTAGTAGCAGTGATGACGCCGATACCGGCGATTTCAGGATCGCGATCGTCGCACCGTCGGCATCGAACGATCTCGCGTTCACACAATCAATCGTTGACGCGGCGAACAAGCTGAAGGAGTCGGGCCTCGTTTCTGAGGTAGCGGTGACAGATGGAACATTCGTGGTTGATGATGCTGCCGTTGCGATCCGCGACTATGCATCGGATGGCTACGACCTCGTGATCGCTCACGGAAGCCAGTACGGAGGATCACTCCAGGAGATCGCCCCCGAGTTCCCCGAGATCTCTTTTGCATGGGGTCCGTCGGCTGATACCTGCGGTGTGTCGAATGTGGACTCATACGAAGCTGCCTCCGATCAGGGCGGCAGGGTCATGGGAATCATGGCGGCAGCGCTCTCGACGAGCGGCGTCGTTGGAATCGTCGGACCGATCTAGGTTGGCGATGCCAAGCTCTATGT
>JAUVQC010000109.1 GCA_030598305.1 Actinomycetes bacterium | reverse complement strand
GTCTCGAGTGGACCTGGCGATGTTGTCGTGCCTGACTTCACCGGTATGACGACAGACGAAGCAACAGCGGCTGCTGAAGCTGCGGGCCTCACGATCACCTTCCAAGAGGATCCGGAGAATCCAGATCCTGATGGTGTCGTTATCAGCCAGAACCCCGTTGCTGGTACGACAGTTGAAGGGTCCTCTGCAGTCGTGGCTCAGTTGAGCCCGGATCTTGGAGCACCATGGGCGATCGTGAAGCTCGACGAGAACCGTCAGATGACGGTTACGGGAGTTGGGATGCTCCCAGGATCCACTGTGACACTTGCAGTCCTTGACACGGACCTCACCGAATCGGTCGCTGTTCAGGACGATGGCTCCTGGACTGCGAGCTTTGACCTGTCGGATGTGGACAACGACACCGAGTTCCTGAACGTCAAGGGCACCGCGGCCGACACGAGTGACTATGAAGCAACGTTCAAGATCCCCGCAGCCGGCGACTCGACTGACGAGCCGACGGACGAGGTGGTCGAAGAGACCAGTGACTTCCCCGTGTGGGCATGGATCGTCATCGGACTCGCTCTCGTAGCGATCGTCCTGCTCATCATCCGTATGGTGACAGGTGACAGCGACGATGCGCCGACAGATGATTCACAGGGCCCAACGCCCTCGTAATCACGATCTGGATCGATACATGTGAAGTTGGGGGGCCACACGGCCCCCCAACTTCTTTGCTCGCGACCAGGCCGCACTGACGCTTCTATCACGATCGTGACCTGCAGCTACTCTCGGAATGCCACCCCTATCCTTGGTGCCATGAAGATTGCATTCCCCACCCGTGACGACCAGACGATTTCGGCCCACTTCGGGAAGATGAAAGCATTCATCATTGTCGACATGGTCGATGGCATCGAGGTCGCCAGGGTGCGCCGCGATATGTCGGACATGCCCGAGTGTGGCTCGGGGCACGATGAGAAGCCAAGGTTCGTCATCTCCAAGATCACTGACTGTGACGTGCTCATCGCCGGCGGGATCGGCGAGCCCATGCTCGATCGCGCAAGGGCTGCGGGTATCGAGGTCGTGCTGACGCGGGAGCGGCTCATCATCAAAGCCATCGAGAAGTACCTCAATGGCGCGCTCAAGGACATGCCACAGTTGGCACACGGCCCCCGATGAGACCCGGGCGGCGATCCGTCCTGTTGATTGGCCTCGGCACCTTGGCACTGCTGACGAGCTCGCGTACGTCGTAGGCGACGTCAGTCGTCCTTGATCCGCACAAGAACCGCAGACCCCTTCGCCGTGAGCGCACCGTCAACCCGTACCTCAGACTCGACGATCCCCTTGCGATCGGTGAGCTCGACCAGACGGCCAGTGACGCGCATACGCCCGAGGGGTGTCGGCGCAAGGAAATCAACTTCGAGATGTGCGGTGACGAATCTCGGCGATGGACCAGACCCAACAGCCTTCCCGTCTGCCACCATTCGAAAGATGGCTGCTGCACCCGTCGAGTGGCAGTCGATCACGGAGGCAATGAGCCCTCCATACACCGTTCCCTCGAACGCGGTGTGCGCCGGCCATGGATCGAAGACAGTCAGAGCGTTGTCTCCGTCGAGGCGGGTCTTGATCTGGATACCGTCGCCATTGAGCCGGCCGCATCCGTAGCAGTGCGACGCATCCTCGGGATATGTGTCCTGGATTGCGGTCGATTCCATCTCCATGATCCTCCTGGTGTCTTCGTTGGGACATGCTAAGCAGAGGGTGCACCGAAGGCCGTACCGTGGGACTAGCGTTCAGGGCAAGCGAGGCCGGAGTAACCATGACATCAGAAGAAACCCCCGATACCGAGATCATCGAGGAAGTCATCGCGGAGGTGGTTGAGATCACCCAGGCGGGCGCGGCGTTCGTCCAGGCCGACACCGTCACGGTCACCCAGGGCGGGATCCAGCAGGTCGAGGCGAAGAAGGTCTCGTTTGCCATGAGCGGCGCCCTGACGGTACGAGCCGAAGAGGCGAAGTTCGACAACTCGGGAGCAGGCTTTGTTGCGACCGACAACATGAGCCTGAAGGACTCGGGAGTCGGGATTGCGGTCGCAGACACGATGCAGGGTGACGGGAGCGTGATCGGCGTGCTCTTCGCCGGATGCATCGAGGGCCAACCGGATGTGAAGGTGGATGCCCGCAAGGCAGCGGCCTTCGGAGCCGGATTGGCAGCCACCTTGTTTCTCCTCCGTCGACTATTCCCTCGCGGGTGACGAGCACCGACGTCCAGTGGTATCGCAGCGCCGTCTTCTATGAGGTTGCTGTCCACTCCTTCAGCGATAGCAACGGTGATGGGTTCGGTGACATCGCGGGTCTGACGGCGCGACTCGACTACCTCCAGTGGCTCGGCGTCACAGCCATCTGGATCCTGCCGATCCTTCCCTCTCCGATGCGCGACGGTGGGTATGACGTCACCGACCTCACCGGTGTGAGAGAGGTATACGGGAATCTCGATGACGTCCGCAGGCTGCTTGCCGAGGCGCATGCCAGGGGCATCAGGGTCATCACCGATTTCGTCGTCAATCACACTTCCGACCAGCATCCGTGGTTCCTCGACGCCCGCCATCGGGGGTCTGGAAAGCGGGACTGGTATGTCTGGTCAGACTCGACCGATCGCTACGACGGCGCGCGAGTCATCTTCACCGATACGCATTCGTCCAATTGGACGTGGGACGAAGTCGCCGGGCAGTACTACTGGCATCGGTTCTTCGATCACCAACCCGATCTCAACTTCGACAATCTCGAGGTGCAACACGCGATCATTGATGCGATCCGGTTCTGGCTCGACCTCGGCTTCGATGGGCTTCGACTCGATGCTGTTCCCTATCTGTTCGAGGAGCAGGGCACCAACTGTGAGAACCTGCCCGCAACGCACGTGTATCTGAAGAAGATCCGCGCTGCGGTTCAAGACACCCATCCAGAGGCAGTGCTGCTCGCCGAGGCGAACCAGCGACCCGAGGACCTCCTGCCCTACTTTGGTGATGGCGACGAGTGCCACATGGCGTATCACTTTCCCGTGATGCCACGGCTCTTCCTCGCTCTGGTGACCGGTGACACCACACCGATCATCGCGACCCTGCAAGCAACACCGGAGATCCCAGAGGGCGCCCAGTGGGCGATGTTCCTCAGGAACCATGACGAACTCACCCTCGAGATGGTCACCGACGATGAACGCGACATCCTGAATCGTGAATACGCGCCCGTACCTGGCATGCGAAAGAACATCGGTATCCGTAGGCGACTCAGCCCACTCGTGGGAGGTGACCGACGCAAGGTCGAACTGCTCAACGCCGTCCTGATGAGTCTGCCAGGTTCCCCGATCATCTATTACGGCGATGAGATCGGCATGGGTGACAACGTTGGTCTCAACGACCGTGATGGCCTCCGCACGCCGATGCAGTGGGATGCCGCTGCATCGGCCGGTTGGTCAACCGCCAGCCCGGACCGGTTCTACCTGCCGGTAATCGACGACGAGACATACGGGCCACAGGCTGTGAACGTTCGAGACCAGCAAGCGGATGAGGGGTCACTACTGAACTGGATGCGTGCGCTGATCGCCTCTCGACCACCCGAGATGGGAACCGCACTGTTCGAACCGATCGAGACAGGTGACAAGGGCGTCCTCGGATTCCTCCGTGGAGATATCACCGTCCTCGCCAACTTCACCGAAAGCGCGACCATCATCACAATCGAAGGCGACACCATAACTCTCGGTCCCTACGGCTGGTACTGGTTGCGCGACGGCACCCAGCTATAGCGCGCCCCTTCCCGCTGCGCACGCCGTTCTCTGGTCCACAGACACCAAATGCGGTGCTGGTAACCCAGGGTTTGCAGATTCGGGGCTAGCGTTCCGTCCATGCCCGGATCGTCCACATCTCCCGAGTGGTGGAAGACAGCTGTCATCTATCAGATCTACCCGCGGTCCTTTCAGGACTCCAACGGTGATGGGATCGGCGACCTCCCGGGAATCACATCGCGTCTCGGCTATCTGAAGAACACCCTCGGCGTGGATGCAGTCTGGATCTCACCCTTCTTCCCCTCCCCCATGGCTGACTTCGGGTACGACGTGTCGGACTACACCGACGTCGACCCGATGTTCGGAACGTTGTCCGATGCAGACGATCTCGTTGCGGCCGCGCACAACCTCGGGCTGAAGGTCATCATCGACTGGGTGCCAAATCACAGCTCGAACCGACACGAGTGGTTCATCGAGTCCCGGTCGTCCAAGGACAACCCCAAGCGGCACTGGTACGTCTGGAGTGACCCTGCTCCTGACGGAGGACCGCCAAACAACTGGCTCGGGATGTTCGGGGGCATTGCATGGGAACTCGATGACATCACGGGGCAGTACTACCTGCACACCTTCCTCAAGGAACAACCTGAGCTCAACTGGCGAACACCCGATCTCGAGGCCGCGATGCATGACACGCTGCGCTTCTGGCTTGAGCGAGGCATCGACGGGTTCCGTGTCGACGTCGCACACTTCCTCATGAAGGATCCCGAGATGCGGAGCAACCCGCTGTCAGACGCGAAGGACTCGGATGAGAAGGACCGCCACCACTACGACACGCAACAGCACATCTATGACCATGCCCATCCCGATATCCACGAGACGCACGCAGCAATCCGGTCTGTACTCGACGAATACGACGCCAGATACTGCATTGGAGAGATCCACGAAGCCGACTGGTCCGAGTGGGCCAAGTACTTCGGACCGAATCTCGATCAGTTCCACCAGCCGTACAACTTCTCCCTTCTGTGGGCCGACTGGACAGCCAAAGGTTTCAAGGAGAAGATCGAGGCGCAGGAGCGCGCGCTTCCGGACGGCGCGTGGCCGAATCACGTTCTCGGAAACCACGATGAGCCGCGACTGGCAACCCGCTACGGCGAGGAGCGAACAAGGGCCGCCGCCGTACTGCTCCTCACATTGCGTGGAACGCCAACGCTCTATTACGGCGACGAGTTGGGGATGGCCGACGGCGAGATCCCGCCTGGTGACGAACAGGACCCTTGGGGCCAGCAGTACCCCAACCTCAACAGAGACCGGTGCCGAACACCGATGCAGTGGACAGGTGATGTGGGCATGGGCTTCACATCACCTGAATCGGGCCCGTGGCTCCCCTTTTCGGACAGCCACACAACCGTGGATTCACAGATCGACGACCCCAAGTCGATGCTCTCGCTGTATCGGACACTCCTCAGTCTTCGGAAGGATCGCGGGGAGTTGAGGGAGGGCACGATCAGGATGCTCGACGTTGTAAACGACGACGTGTTGGCCTTCGAGCGCTCGTTCTCGCACTCCTCTTTGAGTGTCGCAATCAACTTCGCCAGCCAACCTCGGCGGATCACTCTCGGGCGC